>CALHMG010000215.1 GCA_938034705.1 uncultured Gammaproteobacteria bacterium | reverse complement strand
GGCGGCCTTCGGCGGCCACATTTCTGCTGCGGGGCCTGAACCCCGGGCTTGAGCTATCGCTCATGCCGTTGGCAGAAAATGTGGCGGCCTTCGGCGGCCACATTTCTGCTGCGGCACTTCCACTTGCGCCTTGAGCTATCGCTCAAGCCGTTGGCAGTAAATGTGGCGGCCTTCGGCGGCCACATTTCTGCCGCGGCGCTCTAACCCGTGGCTTGAGCTTTCGCTCAAGCCCCTGGCATTAAAAATGTGGTGGCGTTCGACGGCCATATTTGCCGGCGAGACTTTTGCCCACCCGTGGGCTTTCGTCTTTAGCGATTAACCGTCGACTTTTGGCGATAAGATTCTGGTCGCGCGACCCGTCCCGGACCTCAGGTTCGCTGATGGTGACTGAAGACGACGTCCTGGATGTTGGCTTCGCCATCGCCGAGGGATCGCAGGCGCGACTCGAGATCGAGAATTTCCTGCAGAGGCGCTTCTGCAGTGACGGCGACGTAGCTGTCGCGCTCGCTCGTCGCCGAGACGTGTCCGCGGATTTCGCCAAAAAACGCCATGATTACCGGCACCAGCATTTCCGGTGCAGCAATCTCAACACGCATCACGGGTTCCATCAGGTCAGGTTCCGTGATCAGGTTAACCGTGCGCTCCACTACACGCACCCGGCTTCGTAACACCGAGTTGAGCTGATCGATAACGTTCTGTCCATGGGTCACATAGACACAACGAATCTCCAGACCTTTTCGCGCGGATCCGATCTCAAACTGATCAGGGTTGAGGTCGAGCGCGTGCGCCGCTGCGACAAGATCATCAGCGTCATCGGCATTGCCCGGCCGCAGAACAATTGAAAGTGGAAGAACTGGCATTGGATTTCTTCAGGCAAAAAAACGGCAGGTCAACGACCCGCCGCTTATTTTTACTGTCATCGAGGCGATGTTACATGACCGCCTTGATGCCATAAGAACCGAAATCGTTCTTTTTGAAATTTTCCTGAAACATACCTCGCAGGTTTTCGGCAGCTTTGAAGTAAGCGCCCTGATCTTTCCAGGTGCTTCTTGGATGAAGAATTTTCGAATCCACTCCGGACACCTCTTTTGGCATGTGCAGACCGAATACACCATCACGCACCAGCGCGTTGCCGTTGTGCAGTTTGCCTTCAAGGCCTGCGTTCAGCAGAGCTCGCGTGACGCCGATTTTCATACGATCCGCCTCACCCGCCGGACCGCCAGACCATCCCGTGTTGAGCAAGATGCAACGGGCATCGTTGGACTTCATTTTTTCGGCGAGCAGTTTCGCATAGACCGACGGACGCAGTGACATGAACGGCGCACCAAAACACGAACTGAAAGTCGCTTCAGGCGCGGTCAGGCCAACTTCTGTTCCGGCGAGCTTCGCCGTGAACCCCTGAACGAAGTGATACATCACGTCTTTGTCGTTAAGAATCGACACAGGCGGCAGTACTCCAAACGCGTCCGCGGTCAGCAGAACGATCGTTTCAGGGTGTCCGCCCTGGGCTCCGTCAGCGACGTTCGGATTGGACGAGAGCGGATAGGAGAAGCGGGTGTTTTCAGTGCGGGATCCGTCAGTAAGATCGAGTTCCTGGGGATCCGTCTGCTCATACGGCTTGTTAGGCAGCGGCGGCACGTTCTCGATGATGGTGCCTTCCATCGACAGCGCTGCTGCGATCACGGGCTCGGCCTTTTTATCGAGATCGATCAGCTTCGCATAACAGCCGTCCTCGAGATTGGATACGCCGCTTGCGGTCCAACCCGTTTCATCGTCACTGATCAGCTTGCGGTGTGGATCAGCCGAGAGCGTCGTTTTACCGGTACCGGAAAGACCGAACATAATCGCCGCATCGTTGCTGTCACCGATATTGCCCGAGCAGTGCATCGACAGATAACCCTGCTTGGGCAGCAGAAAATTCATCACGGTAAAGATTGTCTTCTTCACAAGACCGCAGTAGTCAGCGCGGCCGACCACAAGACAGATTTTGTTTTTGAAGTCGATAATTGCAGCGCGATCAGAAAGCGTGCCATCGCGTTTTGGATCACAGCGAAATGACTGGACGTTGAGCATCATCCATTGCTTGTCGTTTGCGTCTTTCAGCCCCTGTACATTCTTGGGGAACATGTTGTGCGCAAACATCGCGTGGGTCGCATACTGTCCGACGAATCGGTAGGGGACCGCATATTCCGGGTTTGATCCAGCAAATACGTCCTGCACATACAGGGTGTCGCCTCGCTCATTGACGTGCTGAACCACGCGCTTGAGGAGACCTTCGTACTTCTCCGGGTCAAACTTCTGGAGGTTGTCTTTCCACCAGATTTCACCCTCGACCTCAGGATAGGCAACGGCAAAAGTGTCGTTAACCGGGCGACCGGTACAGGTGGGGTCAGTGAGGAACACCAGCGGTCCCTTGTCACCGAGTTTGGTCGCGAAGGCCTTTTTGTCTGTGTCCGGCCCGTCCAGTTTGACGCGACCGCGGTCGTTAGCTATCGCTTCATGAAACAACTGATTCTTTGAAAGATTGTGTTTGTACTTGAGCCCCTTAAGACCCAGCTTTTTCTCCAGCCACTTGTCGACACTCATCATCATTTACCTGATTTATTTTTATTTGAAATTGGAATTCGGTCTACCTGTTCTCACGGTCTCTGGCCACGGCCACCATCTTGTCATCACACCATTACAGCATCGATTACAGCATCGATTACAGCATCGATCCGGCATCGGTCGAACCTACCTGACGCCTGTTGCGCTTTTTTGATGACACACCGGTTGACGCCCCGTGGTTCATAAACACGTGGTTCATAAACACGTCGTTCACAACCACGCCGTTCACAAAAATGCACTTGTCTTCTGTCCGCATTACGAGCGCTCGTGCGTGCGAGCGGTCTTCTAATGGGTGCTCCACCAAAGCCGACACCGCGCTCGAGTTTCTGCTCGGAGACTGTCTCTGGCTCCCGCGGCGGCCGCCGGCGCCCTGCCTTCAGGGTTTGCCTCGGCGCAAATGCGGTTGGCAAGCATAATCGCGGGACTCGCCTGCGGCAATAAAGTTTTTGTGGCAACCAGCGCGTCCGCGTTTGCGTCGGTTTGTCACAATTTCACCATCCGAATTGCCTGCTGACGCCAACCTGTCGACGGCCAGCGAGTTGCATCAAGTTGCAACGGACAGCACGATTTTGCCGAAATGCTGACTGTTCTGCATGGCACGATGACCATCCGCGGCCTTTTCCAGCGGTAAAACAGAATCGACTTGAACCTCAATGCGTCGATCCGCAAATAGCGGCAAAACCGCCGCCGTGAAACGTTCAATAATACCGGCCTTCTCCGCGACGGATCGTGATCGCAGAACGGATCCCAGAATTCTCTGGCGTTTCACCATCATCAGCGCGAGGTTCAGTTCGGCCTTGATCCCGCTGGTAACCCCGATAATGACGAGCCGCCCCTCGACCGCAAGGCTCTTCATGTTCGCTGCAAGATAATCGGCGCCGATGTGATCGAGTATGACGCTGACGCCGCGTCCGTCAGTTTGCGCCTTGATGACGTCCGCAAAATTCTCATGCTGGTAGTCGATGACATGGTCAGCGCCGAGTGCCTTGACGGCATCAAGCTTTTTCGGCGACGCCGTGACGAATATTGTGCTGTCGGGCGCCAGGGCTTTGACCAGCTGAATGCTCGCCGTGTTGACGCCACCGCCACCGCCATGAAGAAGAACCGCCTGACCATTGACGAGTGCGCCAACCTCGAAAATATTCAACCACGCGGTGATGTAGGTCTCGCAAACGCCGGCGGCTTCCTCAAAACTCATGGAAGCGGGGATGGGAATAAGATGCCCTTCCCAGGCCATGACTTTCTCCGCGTATCCGCCACCACCGACCAGCGCCATCACGCGGTCGCCTGGCGCGTAGCGCGTAACGTCAGGGGCGACCTCGGCAACTACGCCCGCAACTTCAAGACCGAGAATTTCAGACTCGCCCTTAGGAGGTGGATAGTTTCCTTCTCGCTGAACAATGTCCGGGCGGTTAACCGACGTCGCCTTGACCTCGATCAAAACCTGACCATCGGTGATGGCAGGCACATCGATCGTGGCGAGTTTCATCACTTCCGGATCGCCAAATTCTTCGACAACAATCGCTTTCATGGCCAACAGCACTTTTAAGATAGAAAAGAAGTTGCTCAGTGTAAGCGATCGACAGTCGTTATAACGTGTATTTCGATTTCAAAAAAAACCGCGATCGCAAGATTCGATCGCGGTGAATTCCTGGACGCCAGTCGCAAATACAGCGCCGACTCAGGCTCTTACCACACAGAGGTCGTAGCGTAAAAATCAGCCCGTTGCGGCCGCGACGTGTGTCACGGGCGCCGGCGTGCTCACCGGTGCCGTCTCCCATGGACTGGATTGCACACATAGTTGTTCAGTCTGACAGTTGTGGTTCAGCAACTCGACCAGCGCCAGAACTGTTGAGATCGATGGCGTGGGAATGTTGGTGATCTCGCCAAACTCCACGACCGCAGAGACCAGTGCGTCAATTTCAAGAGCTTTGCCAGCCTCGACGTCCTGAAGCATTGATGTCTTGTGCTTGCCAACGCCTTCGGCGCCCGCAATTCGCTTTTCGAGGGACACCCGAAACTTGCAGCCCAGGTGTTCGGCGATTTCCTGCGCCTCGAGCATCATCTTTTCTGCCAGCTTGCGACTGGCATCAAACTGACAGATGTCTACGAGCGTAGCGTGGGTCAACGCGCTGATTGGATTAAAGCTCAGGTTGCCCCAGAGCTTGAGCCAGATTTCAGAGCGGATATCGTCCATCACGTAAGACTTGAACCCGGCGTTTTTGAACATTGCGACAACTTCGTTGGCGCGAGGCGAATCTTCGCCATCAAGTTCGCCGACCGGGAATCGAATGCCTTCGATATGTTTGATCACACCAGGCTTGCTGATCTCGGCCGCGGGGTAGGCGATGCAACCAAGGATATTGTCCGGGTTGATCGATCTGGCGAGGGTACCGTTCGGATCGACAGTCTTGACCACCGTATTTTCATAGTCGCCACCGTGGTTCTGGAAGTACCACCAGGGGATGCCGTTCTGGGTCGTCATCACAATCGTGTCAGGCCCGATCATGGGCTTGATCTCGTCGATCACGGGTTCTATCTGGTGCGCCTTGAGACCGATAATGACCAGGTCCTGAACCGGTACCGTGGACATGTCGGCAGTCGCTTTCACTCCGCGAGCGATCTCAACGGTGCCGTCGTTCATCTGCAGCTCGAGCCCGCGCTCGACGATCGCCTGCAGATGCGGACCTCGCGCAATCAGCGTCACGTCTTCGCCGGCATTGTGCAATCTCACACCCATCAGCCCACCAATCGATCCGGCGCCTACAACACAGATTTTCATCGTTTCGCTCCTCGCAAATGTCATCAGTTCAATTCGTCCTGAAGATCATTGTGGATAGATCGATTATTGAAAGAAGCGAGTTATGCCAATGATAAACCCATAAAATTGGAATAATGTCTTTAATACAACAGGTTAAACAGGTTTTGAGCTTCCTCAAATGTTTTAATAGTCGCTATTGCGCCCAATTCTGCGCCGCGCAAAAGGTGCACAACCGGGTCAATCGCTGACCCTTTTTCAGGTGCGTGGCACACCGCCACAGGGGTAGTCTCACCGGCATCCCGCCTTCCGTGACGCAACCGGTGTCAGCGCCCAGCGAGCGACGCCCAGGACTTTGACATGACGCAACTAATTTCTGCCCAGACTCTGCGTGAGCGACTTCTCGGTCGCGACGAAATCGCGCTCATCGACGTTCGCGAACACGGTGTTTATGGCAGCGAGCATGTGCTCCTCGCAAGCTGCGCACCCTTGAGCAGACTTGAAATGATGTTCTTCAATCTGGTTCCGAACCTGCACGCGCCGATCGTGCTGTGTGACGGCGGACCGGACGGCAAGGAAAAACAGGCGCGCAAGGCATTCGAAAGACTGACGGCCCTCGGTTACACCAACATCGAAATCCTCAAAGGCGGCATCGAAGGCTGGCGCGAAGCGGGCTTTGAGCTTTTTTCCGGCGTCAACGTACCCAGCAAGGCGTTCGGGGAATATGTAGAACACGAAGACGACACACCAAGAATTACTGCAGACGACCTGATTGCGCGCCAGAGTCGCAAAGAGGATGTGGTGATTCTGGATTCACGGCCGAGAGATGAGTTCACGCGGATGAGTATCCCGGGCGGAATCGACTGCCCCGGTGCGGAGCTTGTCTACCGCGTTCACGAACTTGCGCCTGATCCCGCTACCCCCATCGTCGTCAACTGCGCCGGTCGCACACGCAGCATTATTGGCTGCCAGTCTCTGATCAACGCGGGAATCCCGAACCCGGTTGTAGCCCTGAAAGACGGCACAATGGGTTGGCATCTTGCCGGGCACACCGTCGCAACCAACGTCGACGCGATGGCACCGATGCCAACCGGAGAAGCGCTGGACATTGCCATCGAGCGTGCGGCATCAGTCGCGAAGCGCTATGCAATCCCAAGCATCGATGCTGAAGGGGTGCAGAAACTGAAACGTTCTGATCAAACTGTCTATCTTCTGGATGTTCGCTCACCTGAGGAATACGCAGCCGGGCATCTGGAAGGAACGCGATCAGCGCCGGGCGGCCAGCTGGTACAGGCCACCGATGAATATGTCGCGGTCAGAAACAGCGCCATTGTCCTCGTCGACAATCACGGTGTTCGCGCGAC
This sequence comes from uncultured Gammaproteobacteria bacterium, assembly GCA_938034705.1. Taxonomy (GTDB): domain Bacteria; phylum Pseudomonadota; class Gammaproteobacteria; order Arenicellales; family CALHMG01; genus CALHMG01. The sequence continues at coordinate 7,164 of CALHMG010000215.1, read as the reverse complement.
AATGACCGCATCATGGTTAGTCCAGATGGGATGGCCCGAGGTCTACGTGCACCTGATGGAGGATCAGCCGACGGTTACCGAGCCGGACAGCAACTACCTCGACTTCAAGCCGGCGGAAACGCTTTCGGCGGCTGAGCTTAAGGCGGTACTGGATACTGGCGAGCCCGTCGCCGTTGTCGACCTGGCCAACAGTCTGCAGTTCCGCGAGAGTCATATTCCGGGCAGCTGGTGGGCGGTTCGATCACGTCTTCTCAGCGATCTGCAGTTCAAGCCTGAAATGGGGATGATCGTTGTGACGTCACCGGATGGCGATCTGGCTCACTACGCTGCGCCAGAAATTGCGGCACTGAAACCACAGACGATTGTTCGAGTACTTGAAGGTGGCACAGCGAGCTGGCGCAAGGCAGGCTATCCTCTTGAAGACGGCATTGACGGAGACCCCTCCGCTAAGCCGGATGCTAACCCGGACGAGCTCGATGTCTTTTACAAGCCCTACGACTTCACCACCGCTGCCGAAAGACGCATGCAGGAGTATCTCGACTGGGAAGTCGCTCTGGTTGAACAGATCAAACGCGACGGCACAGTCACTTTCAAGCGCTTCGACGCCTGACGCAAGCGTCGTGACCCGCGCACACTTCACCTTGCTTCTGTCAGGGACGGAGCCTCGTTAAGCAGATGCAGCTACTCGTCGCGATGATTAACTACCGAACCGCCGATCTCGCGATCAAGGCAATTCAGTCAGCAAAGGCCGACCTGCTTGAGCTGGGCGATAGCCGACTGGTTGTTGTCGACAACGAGTCCGGGGATGGATCCTATGAAAAAATCCTGGCGGCGACCGAATCGGAACGCAGCTGGGTCGAGGTTGTTCGCGCCGACCGCAACGGCGGATTTTCCTATGGCAACAATTTTGCTTTCCGCCCTGCTCTGGACAAAACCCCAGCGCCAGAATTTTTGCTGCTGTTAAACCCGGACACCGAAGTTCAGCCGGGAGCGATTGTCGCAATGATCGACTTCCTGCGCGCCAATCCGCGCGCCGGTATTGTCGGCGCACGCATTGTCTGGCCCGACGGGACGCCGCGTGCATCGGCATTCAGGTATCCGGGAATCGCGAGCGAGTTTTATGAATCATCGAGCCTTGGGGCGATCGCCCGAATGTTCCCGGGTGCCGCTCTGTCACGGGGAGCACCGGAACAGTCTTCAAAGACAGACTGGGTTCCGGGCGCGGCAATGATGATTCGGCGTGAGGTTATCGACGCGATCGGTCTCATGGACGAAGACTATTTTCTTTACTTTGAGGAACTCGATTTCTGCCTTCAGGCGACCCGTGCCGAATGGGAGTGCTGGTACCTGCGCGACGCTACGGTGATGCACATCGAGGGCCAGGCGACAGGTGTCAAGGCGGGTGTGGACAGACCGGCGCGTCGACCAGGATACTGGTTTGACAGTCGCCGCAGATTTTTTGTGAAAAACCACGGGCGGCTGTACGCCATTGCCTGCGACATCGCACAGGTTGCCGGTCTCTCACTTTGGCATCTGAAGAGACTGATCCTGCGCAAACCCTATGACAAGCCCGAAAAACTGCTTGGCGACATCGTTCGCCACAGCGCACTGTGGACACGATAGACATGTCAAAAAACGATCAGGGCGACTCAAATTCTGACACCACGCCTGACGCGATACCCACCGCGTTCATCGACAACAGTCGAGTCATTGTTACGGAATGGCGTTTTGCGCCCGGTGCTCACACCGGATGGCATAAACATGAACTTGATTACGTTGTCGTACCATTGACAACTGGCCAGTTAAAAATTCAAACGTCGAAAACAGAATTTGTCATTGCCGATCTCGTCGCAGGTGTACCTTACTACCGCGACCTTGGGGTCGAACACGATGTGATTAATCACAACGACTATGAGTTCGCATTTATTGAAGTCGAAATAAAACCGGAGTAGATTGATGCGCGTTGCCTTTGAGCCCAGGAGTGCAACACGGACTTAAAAAATTCGTATTTCAATCTTCGCATAACTATCAGGGAGCCATGCGTGAATCCACAGTCACACTGAGGAAGGAAACTCATGATTCACAATCACCCCTACCGGCAAAGATCTACTTCACAATTCACTCCAGTACCTGCAGCGGCACGCTCAACCGCTGAAACGACGCCCCCCAGAACACTTCGAACCGCTGTCACGGGTGCCATTGTGGCGCCGCTACTGCTCCTTGCAAGCTCTGCTGCGCACGCAGGCGAGATTCCGATTCTGTACAACGGAGACACTGGACCCAGTCACTGGTCCACGCTGAATCCTGACTGGGAAGAGTGCGCAGGTGGCGCCGACTCTGCGCAATCCCCCATCAACATCAAGCGGGTAAAGCGAGATCGCAAACTGCGGCCGCTGGACATTGAGCTGTATCCAACGACCGTCGACATATTTAACAACGGTCATACGATCGAGCAACGCTACGAAGACTCCGGGAGCTCAATCTACTTTGAAGGTGTGGAATACGAGTTACAACAATTCCACTTCCATACCCTGTCAGAACACACCATAAGACGACAACACGCTCCGCTCGAGATGCACGCTGTTTTCAGCGAGCCCGGAGGTGCAATTCTGGTTGTCAGTCAGCTCTTTAAAAAAGGAAAAGTCGAGAACGCCTTTATCGGGGCACTGATTGAAGCCGGCCTGCCGGAGAAAAACGGTGACGAGACTGTGATCGCGCAGACAATCAATCTTGCCGACGGACTGACAAATACCGCCAACTATTTTACCTATCAGGGTTCTCTGACCACGCCACCGTGCAGCGAAGTTGTGACCTGGGTAATTCTGAAGCGAGCGGCAAGGGTCTCCCAGGCGCAGCTCGCCGCCTTTCGCGACATCCTCGGCAACAATTTCAGACCGGTGCAGATGACCAATGGCCGGACCGTGCGATCGACACCACGGCGTCAGGTCTCTGGAAAATATTCCAAATCGTCCCAGGCACAGGCTGCGCCGACCGCTTCCAAGTCCTCGGACAAGTAATCCTTCAGTAAGCAACACACGGGCCGCGCTGTTCCGGCGGCCCGTTCTTTTGACTCACGTCTTCTGAATCAGCGACGCGACTAGTTGAGGCCCGTTGACTGCAGCTTGACGCGAACACGATCGCTGCGAGTCGGTTCAGGCGTTTCGTTCGAGCGACCCAGAGGGCCGGGGGTACCGGCACGAACCTCGTTAGCCCGGTCCGGTGTCTCGGTTGGCTGCACGTTGTCTCGATCAAGGCCTCGCGCGGCGTCGGGCTGCTCGCTGGCGATCTTCGAGGGTTCCAGCAGGCCGCGTTGAATCAAAGCGCTGCGCAAAATCAGCGGAAACGTTTCTGCATAGACTTCTTCCTTGCGTTCCGACCACGGGCCGGGACCGACGATGCGTCGACATTCGGCCACCGAGAACACAGGAATACATCCGCGAAACCCGCGAGGAACATCGCAGCCGCAGTACTGGTCTTCCCAGTCGCCCTGCCCTGTGATGGCTTCAGGTTTGACGATCAATGTCTCATCGTCAAGTGACGCCACCGACTCGGGCTCGCTGCGATGTCGAGACAGCCCGAACGCGAACTCATGGTCCGGCTCGTTTTCACTGGCACCCGCCCCACCTTCGCGACCGGCACTGTCGTTGCCGGCGCCAGCCGCGCCGGCACTACCGGCACCGTTGCCGCCCTTACCGCCGCCGCTACCGCCGCTACCGCCACTACCGCCGTTGCCGCTCTTACCGCCGCTACCGCCGTTGCCGCTATTGCCGCTATTGCCGCTATTGCCGCTATTGCCGCTGTTGCCGCTGCTACCGCTGTTACCGCCGTTGCCGCTGTTGCCGCTGTTGCCGCCGTTACCGCTGTTACCGCTGTTACCGCTGTTGCCGCTGTTACCGCTGTTACCGCTGTTACCGCTGTTACCGCTGTTACCGCTGTTGCCGCCGTTGCCGCCGTTGCCGCTGTTACCGCCGTTACCGCCCGATCCGGTTTCGGAGCCGCTTTCACGACCGGTGTCGCGGCCTGCCGCACTCGCCGATTCACCGGCCTGATCGAACAGCCAGGCGACGGTTGCCGGCAGCACCCCCAGCACCACAACAAAAGCGCCAATCCCGATTGCATTGGTCATTGCGCGACGCGAAAAAGCTTTCGAAAACACCACTGGAAGGTCCTCCATCCCATGATTGCTCACGAGCCCGGCGTATCCATCACCGGCAGGTACCCGCACCCGGACACCGCAACTCGACTTTTATTGACCCTCATCGGTGTTTGCTGCAGCGCGAACACGGTCGATCTGGAGTCATTCGGTAGACTTAAGGCCTTAAGTTTCGGGCGCAAATGGCAAGCGCATCTGTGACCTTTGTCTGACTGATGCCAAAAGAGAGATAATTAGGGAATCAGTCCCGGGAACGGCTTCTTAAAGTCCCGTGTGATCAGGGACGCGCTCCCGCAAATCTCAATTTTGGAACTGCATATGAAATTCAGCATTGGCCAGCCCGCTACACGACTCGAAGACCAACGACTCCTGACCGGGTCCGGCCGTTACACCGATGACATCGCCGCCGGCAAAGACGCACTGTGGGCGTCCATACGCAGATCCGAGGTCGCCCATGCCAACATCCTGTCGATCAATACGGATGACGCGCGCGCCATGCCGGATGTCGTCGCTGTATTCACCGCGAACGACCTTGAGTCTGACGGCGTCAACAACAACCCGTGTCTGGTTGAACTCGACAACCGTGACGGTACCAAACAGGCACAGACGCCCTGGCCACTGCTGGCAAAAGACCGCGTTCGATTTGTTGGTGATCCTGTTGCACTCGTTATCGCGCGAACCAAAAGTGCTGCGGATGAAGCCGCTGGCGAAATCGTAGTTGACTACGACAACCTGCCAGCGATCGTCGATACTGAAGACGCGACGCTTGCGAGTTCACCGGACGTATGGGAGCACATCGATAACAACGTTGCGTTTGACTGGGAGCTTGGCGATGAGTCAGCCACGGCGAAGGCGCTCAATGAAAGCCACAGGGTCTTGCACCTGCGTCTTGTCAACAATCGGGTGGTGGTCAACTCAATGGAACCGCGCCCGATCTACGCGACATATGACGCTGCGACTGATCGCAGTACGTTATACAGCTCGACCCAGGGTCCGGGGTTTATCCATGCCCCTCTTACGGAACAGATTCTCGGCATCGAAAAAGAAAAAGTTCGGTGCGTCACTAACGATGTTGGCGGCGGATTCGGAATGAAGGTGTTCGTCTACCACGAGCACGGCCTTGTCACTTGGGCATCCCGGCGGCTGAAGACTGACGTTCGACTGAACCCGGACCGAAGCGAAGCGTTTCTCTCTGATGTGCATGGCCGGGATCACGTCAGCTACATCGACGTCGGCGTTGATGGCCTCGGCGTCATGCAGGGCCTTCGCGTCACAACCTTTGCCAACATGGGCGCCTATTTTTCCAACTTCGGTCCCTACATTCCGACCGGATCCGGCGGACACATGATGCCAGGTTGTTACGCGGTTCCGAACTGCTACGTCAATGTGAAAGGCGTCATTACCAACACTACCCCTGTGGACGCTTACCGTGGAGCCGGTCGGCCGGAGGCGTCGTACCTGATCGAACGGGTCATGGATTTCATCGCCCGTGAAATCGACGTCTCTCCCGACGAAATCAGACGCCGGAATTTTATCGAACCCCAGCAGATGCCCTACACAACACCGCTCGGTAACACCTATGACAGCGGTGACTTTGATCGGGTCATGACCCAGGCGCTCGAGGTCAGTGACTGGAAAAACTTCTCCGCACGCAAAGAGCAATCCAGTGCCGCTGGCAAACTTCGCGGTATCGGATTTGCGACCTATATCGAACGTTGTGGTGGAGGCGCCGCCTTGCCAGCGGATCTCAGATTCAACGACGATGACACCGTAACCGTCCTGTCCGGAACTCAAAGCAATGGACAAGGTCACGAAACCGCATTTGCGCAACTGCTGTCGGACCGTCTTGGAATCGATGCCGATCGCATCAATCTCGTTCAGGGTGATACGGACCGTACACCCGGAGGATTTACCGGTGGCTCCCGCTCTGTTCCTGTCGGAGGTTCCGCGATGATTGGTGCCGCCGACGAAGTGATCGCCAAAGGCAAACGCATTGCCGCGCTGCGTCTGGAAACGGCCGAGGCCGATCTTGAATACGACGACGGAACCTTTACCGTGGCCGGCACCGACCGTTCCCTGGACCTGTTCGAGGTCGCCCGGCTTGCCCGCGATCCCGCGAATCTTCCGCAAGGCGAAAGTGAAGGACTCGACACCACGCACTCATTCACCCCGGACGAAGCCACTTATCCGAACGGTTGTCATGTGTGCGAGCTGGAAGTCGACCCCCAGACCGGGGAAACGCAGATTCTCAACTACACGGTCGTCGACGATTTTGGCGCGGTGATCAACCCGCTGTTACTTGAAGGACAGGTCCACGGCGGGATTGCCCAGGGCGTTGGTCAGGCGCTACTGGAAGAAACCGTCTACAGCGAAGAAGGCCAACTTTTAAGCGGCTCATTTATGGACTATACGATGCCCCGCGCGGACACCGTGCCAGAAGTGCGGTTTTCCACCGAGAATATCGCCTGCCTGAACAACCCGCTCGGCATCAAAGGGGCCGGTGAGGCGGGTGCGATTGGTGCTCCGCCCGCCGTGATCAACGCCGTCGTCGATGCGATCCATGACAGAACCGGCCTGACCCATGTCGATATGCCGGCCACGCCCCAGTCCATCTGGCGACTGTTGCAGGTTTGACACAGGAAGTACTCCCATCGGTACACAGGAATATTTCCGCCGACGTGATTGATTCACTGTTGCGGTAATTTGCCACCGATTAGGCTTGAGACCGATTCGGGCCCTCAGGCAGCCCGTTTCAGGGACGCGGAGCGGCGCATGCATTGGCCACGTAATCTGCGCGACTAACTCGATGTCTTCCACAGCAGCGGAGCGCAGGGAAGTTATGGCTAATTTTGAGGATCGGTTCAGCAAGAGGACCGCCGGTAGTAAAGGTTTCGTATCCGTTCACCGATCGGTCGCGCGAACACATCTTATACGCATTGGCCATTCCAGCATTCCACCCGAGCCGGTACATCTTGAAGACAACACGGGTGAACGCTGGACGCTCGAGTACT
>CALHMG010000214.1 GCA_938034705.1 uncultured Gammaproteobacteria bacterium | reverse complement strand
CGCCGCTAGCCGCTTTGCCGCCCTTGCCGCTGTCCTTGCCGGATGCTGCGTGTGCGTCAGAGATGATCGAGAACGATTGACCATCAACGTTAATTGCGGCACTGCCCACTACGAATGCTGCTGCTACAGCAATCGAAAGAGCCGACCGTTTAATAGTTCCAAGCTGAGCCAGGCAGCTGTCTGTATTCCTCATGATTCCACTTCCAAGTAAGAGTTGATAGTTGGTCGCAGACACACCATTGGGTCCCACCAGTGTCCAAACCGCTCTAAGATCTCAGCGATCTGTTAGTAAAGATACATACGGGAATCGCGATGACAAATGAGATAGGCACAACAAAGAATCGTTGCGCTGTCGCGACTTTGGGACACAACCTCGTGTGGATTCAGAAGATTTGCAGACGATCACGAAGAGTGTGATGTACGCACAAAAATTTCAAAGGTGGTGTTTGTTATTGCTACATCCGAAAAACGTTTTTCAACGCGAATTGATGCGGAAATTTTCTCTGTTCATTGAGTAGGTGATTTTCCTGTCACACATGTGGCACACAAACAGCCTATCCGCCGTTAATCGTCGTTTCGGCGGGTTGCGGAGTTGAGAAGCGAATTCGAAAGTTGAACGGTTTTGAATTCCCGACGAGCAACCCGTGATGCACCAGACTTCCTGTTCCGTTAGTCCTTGAAACAGACGCGTTCAAAATCGAGCGTTAATTTAGCCGTCATAACTGTGTTGTATCACCACAGTTTGATGTCCGAAGGACTACCACTAAACGATTAACCGCACGCTGCGCGTGCGGTTACTGTCAGGTTTTGAGCGCTCGATTCCGGGTCCATCCCGGGTCGCTCATCAAGGCGTATAGATTTCTGACTGGGGTACAAACGCGAGCCAGGCAAACGCGAAGTGAACCCCACCGTCGGTGGCCGGCAGCTGCTTTCCCGCCAGCTCGCCCTTCACGGCGTGCCCCAGCGAGTTCCATTGCGACCCGGTTTCACGATCGACAATTTGCTTGTTTTTGAGCTCAAAATTGAGCTCCCGGCCATCAACAACACGCTCGAACGCTGCAGCCGACAGGGTCGTGCCGGACTCGCTGATGATGCCGCCATCCAACGACCGATTCATACCGTCAACACTCAGGATCACCAGTTTGCGACCCGCGAACTCGTCGTTGAGAACTGGCGTAGGTTTTAAACGACTCAACGGATAAAGCCGATGTTGATCGTCAAAAGACACGTTCAAGACGTACTCCATCGCCGGCAGACGTGGATCAACCGGATCCGTAAACAGAAACGGCTGGTCAAGTGAGTCATAGCCCTGATACGGGTTCGCCCCGTACTGTCGCTGGTGACCGGTTTCTTTTGACAGCACGTCACCCTGCGGATGCACCTCCTTGAAGGTACTCCACGCCACGATCGTGGCCGGAACTCGTTTGAGCGTAACGTCGAGCATCTCACCGATCACCCCGGTGCCGGTAAACTGCTGCCACCAGCTTTCGGTCTGGCGGTCATACATCAACATGTCGCTCTTGCGCAGCCGCCCGGTTGTACCGAAGTCGAGCACTTTGTCGCCAACCCGGCGATCAAACACAATCGCGGCATTGCACAACGGGCAGAAGGTTACGGAGACCGGCACCCCGCCAAGCTCATCGTTGGCAATTTCATGCCACATCAGGATCTGAATGGGGTATGCGCGTGCCTTGCCGTTGATCTCAACCGCTACCACGGGCTCGGTCTCCGCGATCCAGCCGTCGGCCTCGGTCTGAGACACGAACTTGGGCTCATCGACCGCCGGAATTCCGTCTTTGGGCGGCCCTCCGGAGAAGATGGACGCCGGATCCACGCTGATGCGGGTGAAGTCGGTCTTGGGCCATTCCGCTGAGTTTTTCAGCGAAGTGCCGAGCTGGGCCGTCGCCGTCAGCGGCGTCAGGCCCACAGCCAGCGCAAAAACCACGAAGCTGGCCGATCGCAATAGCGAAGAAATTAGCGGGTGTTGGGTAAATCGCATTTTATTGGCTCCAGTGAAGTATGATCCGGCGACCTCATTAGACCATCAGATAGCCAGACCCGCATATGGATGTGTATCTGCATGAAAACATGGACAGGTATCGCGAGAGTCGCCGGTTGCGGCCCGGCAGCCTCTGCCACGGCGGCCGCTGCCGCAGCAGCTATACATATATAAGACACGCCCTGCCCGCCCGGGTTCCCCAATGGAAACCTGTGCCAGAGAGCGACGTTCTGACCGGGGCTGCGATTTGACCCCCCGGCGACTGAAACGAATTGGCTGGCTCGCCGCACCCATCATGGGCGGGATGCTGTCCCAGAACCTGCTGGATCTCGTCGATACCGCCATGGTCGGGGCCGTCGGGCCCGTAGCGCTCGCCGCCGTCGGTATTGGCGCGTTTGCGAATTTCATGTGCGCGGCGGTGGTGCTTGGGCTCGCAGCAGGCGTTCAGACACTGGTGGCTCGGCGCCGCGGGGAACACAAACTCGAAGAGGCTGCCGTGCCGTTGACAACCGGGATTGCCGCGGCAATCGCCGTGGGCATTCCGGTCAGTCTGATTCTGATCTCTCTCACCGACACGCTGTTTCCCTATCTAAACGACGACAGCGGCGTGATCGCGCAAGGCCAGGCCTATCTTGATATCCGTCTGGTAGGTCTTGTTGCGATAGGGATGAACCACTGCTTTCGTGGCTACCTCAACGGCGTTGAACTGGCGAAGCTGTATTTGCGCGTCATCATCGTGATGCACCTTCTGAATATCGTTCTTAACTACGTATTCATTTTCGGCAAGCTCGGACTTCCTGCCATGGGGTCGTATGGTGCCGGACTCGGGACCACCATCTCGCTGTTCGCCGGCAGCGCTTTGTACTTCTATGTCGTCACACCGCGCGCTATGCCCCAGGGCTTCTTGAAGCGGCTACCCGATGTCGAAACGGTTCGCTCAATGCTGGCGCTTGCGATTCCCAATTCCATGCAGACGCTGTTTTTCGCCGGCGGCTTTCTGGCACTGTTCTGGATCATTGGAAAAATCAGCGTCGACGCAGTCGCTGTTTCCAACGTGATCGTCAATCTGCTGAAAGTGGCGATTCTGCCGGGTGTCGCATTTGGTCTCGCCGCCATGACGCTCGTCAGCGAAGCAATCGGGCGCCGCGAACTTGCAGATGCCCAAGCATGGGGCTGGAACGTCGTCAGCGTTTCTGTCGTTGTCCTCACGGTTATCGCGCTGCCCGCGCTTATTTTCCCGGACCTCATTCTCCGTGGGTTCCTGCACGACCCTGCCCTTGTCGAGCTGGGTCGCCTCCCGCTGCAGATCACCGCGGCCAGTGTGCTGGTTGATGCGATCGGGATGGTGCTGATGAACGCGCTGATTGGCGCCGGATCAGCACGCCCGGCGATGAGCGTATCCATCATCTCCCAATGGGTAATCGGACTGCCGTTGTGCTACCTGGTTGGCGTCACCGCAGGCTTTGGGCTGCTCGGTGTCTGGGTCGCCCAGGCCGTCTACCGCGTCATCCAGACGATCGTTCTCACCACCATGTGGAGAAATGGCGGCTGGCAGGCCAATAAACTCTGAATCAGCTTTGCCTCACGGATGTTCGATCAACGCCGGTATCGGTGGTGCGGGTATAATCGGCGGCATTAAACAATTGGAGCGACCGATGTCCGCCGGACCACCAGATACCCTTACCGAACCACTCGAACTCACCCCGTCAGACTGGGACCAGAAAGACGTGTACTTCCTGATGACCGGTCTCGTGGTACCAAGGCCGATCGGATGGATATCGACCGTATCTGAAGAAGGGGTCCACAACGTTGCGCCCTACTCTTACTTTAACGCGATGGGCGCTCACCCGCCGGTGGTTGCCTTCGCGTCAACCGGTCGCAAAGACACCTTCAACTACGTTGAACAGACACGAGAGTTCGTCTGGAACATCGTGACAATGGATGTTGTCGAGGAAATGAACTTCACCTCTACCGATTTCCCGGCAGGAGAAAACGAATTCGAGTGGTCGGGCATGACACCGGTGGATTCGAAAGTGGTCAAACCAAAGCGGGTCAAAGAGGCCAAGGCGCACTTTGAATGCAAGGTCCGCGAAATCGTCAATATCGGCAACAACTGGATCACCCTTGGGGAAGTCGTGCACATTCATATCGATCCTTCGGTGTGGAAAGATGGACGCGTTGACCCGGAGCTGCTTGACCCTGTGTGTCGCCTGTCCGGAAGCTGGTACGGCTCGCTTGGTGATCTTCACAAGATCGCGCGTCCAAAGTGGTCCGAAGTTGAAGGAACCCGCGGCACCGAAAAAATGCCGAGAAAAACATAACCCGACTGGCTGGTGCGGGCTAACGAGTGACACATGGCGACAGATTCAGAAATACAGAGCTGTGCGATCTACAAAGGTCGCAAAAAGGAAGACACCTATCTTTTTATCGAGAGAGCAGATGACTTCGAGCGCGTACCTGCCGCATTGATTGAGCTGCTGGGCGAACTCACGCACGTGATGGATCTCGATCTAGGCCCGAAACGCAAACTGGCGAATGCCGATATCGATGAAGTCAGAGCGCAGTTGCGTGATGTCGGCTATTTCCTCCAGATGCCCAGAGACGACAAGGACGCCACAGCGAAAACGTTGAGCTGAGTACCTCAGATCTTCGCGCTTTCGCTGAAACACCATGCTAACCAAAATCGCCGTAACGCTTGCTGTCATCGTGATCGTAAGCCTTGTTTTCAAAAACAAGCGTCCGGATCTGCCTCGTCAACAGGCCGAGACGGATGGTGAACAAAAATCGGGTATGAAATCCCAGACGATCGCGTACATTATTGTCGGCGCGATAGTGCTGACCGGGCTGCTGTTCTGGATTCTCGATTACAGGGACGACCGCCGGGTAATGGACATCAGAATCACCAATCCCGGTACCGGAAAAGTCGAGTCCTATCAGGCCTACCAAATGGACATCAAGGGCAAGACGTTCATCACACTCGATGGTCGTCAGGTCACGATTGGCGATTCAGAACGGTTCGAAATTCTTGCACACTGATCGGCAAAGCCTGGCAACACTCCAGTGATTCAGTTCAAGGCCATTCCCAAGTTGACGGTCACGTTGATCGCGATCAGCGCGCTTGCGACCCTGTGGGTCAAGTACGGGGACGCGATCCATCTGATGCGTCCACTTTTGATGACGGGGTTCGAAACCGACACGCTGCCGGAAATTTCAAACGGTCAGGTTTGGCGTCTGTTCACACCGATATTGCTGCATTTCAGCATTTTCCACCTCGCACTCAACGGCGCGGGAATGTTCCTTATCGGCGGGCCGATCGAAGTTCTCAAGGGGCCCGTCGTACTGGGCGTACTGGTGCTTGTGTGCGGTGTCGTTTCCAATCTTGCCCAGTTCTATCTTGGCGCAAGCACGCCCCCCAGTCTGTTTGGTGGCCTTTCCGGCGTCATTTACGCGTTATTCGGCTACCTCTGGATGCATTCGGTTTTCAATCACACGCTAAACCTGAACCTGCCCAAACAGTTTGTCGTTATCATGTTGCTCTGGTTGGTGCTGTGCTGGATCGGTGTAATACCGAATGTCGCAAACTGGGCGCATACGGCAGGTTTAATCTGCGGGCTGATTATTGGCGTCCTGCACGCTCGACTCGATGTCTTTCGGGTCGCCCGAAGCGTACGAAGAAAAAGATAACGCCCGGCGGGACCCATATCTGTCCTGATCGCGGTATCCTGAACGCAGTGCAAACGAAGCGTCGAGGAATTTGTTGATGGCCAGAACCCGCCCCTTGCTAGCCACCCTTGTTGCGAGCCTTGTGCTGTGCGCTAACGCAGCCTGGTCGGCAGAAATCGATCCGTTTATCGGTGAGTATCAGGGTCGTGCGAACGCCGAGACCACCAGCGGTGATCAGGCACGTGACCTTGGCGTCGTCATTGACAAAACCGACAAGGGCTTTGTTGTTAAGTGGAAGACGGTCATATCCAAAGCCTCAGGCAAGGTTTCGTCCCGGGAGTATTCGGTGAACTTCGAGCCAAGCGGGCGCGACGACATTTACGCCTCGGCGATGAAACCCGGCCTGTTTGGCGGCTCGAAGCCGCTTGACCCCATGAAGGGGGATCCTTACGTCTGGGCTCGTATCAACGACAACACGCTGACCGTGTATGCAATGCTCATCACCGACAGCGGCGAGTACGAAATGCAGGTGTATGAGCGCACGCTCGTTGACGGCAACCTGAAGCTCGACTTCACCCGATACCGCCGTTCGAAAGTACTGAGTCGGGTCGAAGCTATCCTGAAGAAACGTAAATCCGGCAGTTCCTACTAGATGACAGCCACGTTCTAGGGACGTGCGTCCTCGAGTATCATCGCGGCCGCCTTCTCTCCGATCATGAACGCCGGAGCCGCGGTGTTGCCCGAAGAGATAATCGGCATTATCGACGCGTCAGCAACCCGCACGCCCTGCACACCGCGTACACGAAGACGCGCGTCGACTACCGACTCGGTGTCATCGTCCGGCCCCATTTTGCACGTTCCCACCGGGTGATAAATCGTCTCGGCTGTACGTCGCGCGTGATCAAGAAGTTCGTCGTCTGATCTTACCGATGGGCCCGGACGCATTTCTTCTTCAACGAATGGACTCAGGCGGCTGGTTTCAACCAGCTTTCGCGAGATTTTCATCCCGGCGATCGCGACTCGCTTGTCCAGTTCGGTGGCGAGATAGTTGGGTTCAATAGACGGATAGTCTCGTGGGTCGGCCGTCTTGATGTCGATCCGACCGCGGCTTTCCGGTCGAAGCTGACAAACCGATGATGTAAACGCCGAGTAACGGTGCAAGCCTTCCCCGGGAGAATCCGCGGAGAGTGGTTGAATGTGGAACTGGATATCCGGTCGATCGAGAGTTGGATCACTCTTGCAGAAAATACCCAGCTGACTCGCACCCATGCTCATCGGCCCCGATCGCTTAAAGATGTACTCCAGACCAATCAGCATCTTGCGAAAGGGGTTGTTGACCTCGTTGTTGAGCGTCGGCCTTGTACTCTTGTACTGCGCACGAATCTGCAAGTGGTCGTGCAGGTTGCCGCCCACGCCGCGCAGATCCTCGACGACATCGATACCCTTGTCGTTTAACAACGAACCCGGGCCGACGCCCGAAAGCTGCAGAATCTGTGGCGATCCGATCGCGCCGCTCGCGAGAACAATCTCGCCGGCGCAGTTCACGACCTTTGTTTGATTGCCAACCGAATATTCGAGGCCGGTGGCGCGCTTGTTCTCAAACAGAATTCGGTGAGCCAGAGCGCCTGTTCGGATTTCAAGATTTGGGCGGTTCTCGGCCGGACGCAGGAATGCGACGGCCGAACTGCAACGTCTGCCGTTTCGCGAGAACAGCTGAAAGTAACCGGCACCTTCCTGTGTCGGTCCGTTGAAATCATTGTTGGCAGGAATTCCGATTTCCTGGGCTGCCTCGATATAGGCATCACACAGGTCGCGTGTGACACGGATGTTAGAGATGTCGACTTCGCCACCTGTGCCATGCAACGCGTCGGCGCCGCGTTCCTGATTTTCGTGCTTCTTGAAATAAGGCAGCACGTCATCCCAGCCCCATCCCTCGTTCCCGAGCGCGGCCCAGCTTTCATAGTCCTGCGCCTGGCCACGGAGGTAGAGCATGCCGTTGATGGAACTCGATCCGCCAAGCACCTTGCCGCGTGGCCATTTGATGCTGCGACCGACAAGGCCCGGGTCAGGGTCGGTGGTGTAGCACCAGTCGGTCTTCGGGTTGTGCATCGTCTTGAAGTAGCCGACAGGGATGTGAATCCACATGTAGCTGTCCTTGCCACCGGCTTCGAGCAGCAGCACCCGCTTGGATGGGTCCTGAGAAAGACGATTTGCGATCAGACAGCCAGCCGTTCCCGCGCCGACTACGATGTAGTCGAAGTTCTCGGAATTACTCATACTCTTTTACCCTGCATGCTCCTTAAGTCACACGTCGAAAACGAGCTTCGATGTGCTAGTTCCCGTATCGAAGATTAGGCAGCCAGAGCGCAATCTGCGGGAACGACATGATCAGAATCAGACCGATCATCTGGATCACCATGAACTGCATCATGCCCAGGTAGATGTCCTTCAAATCCCAGCTCGGCACCACTCCCTTGAGGAAGTAGGCCGATAGCGCCACGGGCGGCGATAGCCAGGCGGTTTGCAGGTTCACGGCCACCAGAATTCCGAACCAGGTCAGGTTGAAACCAAGCTGGTCGATGAGCGGCAGCAGAATGGGAACGATGATCAACACGATTGGCACCCACTCGAGCGGCCAGCCAAGCAGGAAGATCACAGCCATGATCATCACGAGCAGGACCATCGGCGGCAGATCAAGCTGCAGCAGATATTCCGTCATCATCGTCGGCGTGCCGAGTCTCGAGAAAACAGCACCAAAGAAGTTTGATGCGGCGACGAGAAAAAGAATCAGCGCGGAAATCTCCAGCGTCTTGATCAGAGCGTCCTGAAGTCTGGGCAGGCTCATCTTGCGATAGGCCAGCGTCAACAGCAGTGCGCCGAACGCGCCCATACCGGCCGCTTCGGTCGGCGTCGCGAAACCGAACAAAATACTGCCGAGCGCAAAACCAACCAGCGCCGCTGGCGGCACCAGGCCCACCAGAAACTCCATAAACACTTTGCCC
>CALHMG010000213.1 GCA_938034705.1 uncultured Gammaproteobacteria bacterium | reverse complement strand
GTGAAATCGGCAACGTCACAGACCTCACCACCGCGATTCAGCGCGAACTGCATCTGTTCGGACGTTATGGCATCACCATGTTTGCGATCTCGGGCCTGGACATTGCGCTGTGGGATGCCGTTGCCAGAAGCAATGGCGTATCGCTGGCGACACAGCTTGGCGGTGCGCAACGGCAGTCAGTGAAAGCCTATGCCAGCCTTTTTCGTTACCAGAACGCCGAGGTGGTCGCGGAGCAATGCACCAGGGCGCTCGACAGCGGCTACGAGTTGATCAAACTGCACGAGATTACCGAGGTTGAGGTTGGGGCGGCGCGAGACGCAAGCGGCGCGACACCACTGATGGTCGACACCAACTGTCCATGGACGGTCGAGCAGGCGATCGTCATGGCCAATCGGCTAAAGGAATTTGACCTGTACTGGCTCGAGGAGCCGATATTTCCGCCAGAGGATTTCGCGGGCATGGCCCGTCTTCACCGCGAAACCGGAGTCGCAATTGCAGCGGGCGAGAACGCCTGCACGGTTCACGAGTTTCAGAAAATGATCGAGACGCAAGCCGTTCAGTTCGCCCAGCCCAGCGTAACCAAGGTAGGCGGCGTGAGTGAGTTCATGGCGATTGGCGAACTCTGTGACAAACACGATGTGGCGATGATGCCGCACTCGCCGTACTTCGGACCGGGTCTGCTGGCGACGCTGCAGCTGGCCGCGGTGCAAAAAAGTGAGCCTTTGCTGGAGCGTTTTTTTGGAAAGGTCGGCGCGAGTCTGTTCGGAGATCTGATTGATCCGGTTCAGGGTGTGTTCGGCATCCCCGACGGCCCCGGACTGGGCGCTGAGCCTGATCCTGATGTCGTGCGCGAGTTTACGGTCACGTTTGACTAGAGCGACTGATGTGGGGCACGCGCGTCCGTTTGTACGGTATCCAGCCCTGATCTAGAGCAACAGGCGCCGCGGATCTTCAACGATCTCTTTAAGCGCGTTGAGATAGCGAGCGCCATCGACGCCATCGGCGGCGCGATGATCGACGGACAGTGTGCAGGTCATCATCGATCGATTAACAGTGCCCGAGTCCGGTTCGGCACTGACCGGCACGGCAACCAGGCGTGATGCCGCTACGGCGAGAATCGCCGCCTGGGGTGGATTGATGATGGCACTGAAATCACTGACGCCAAACATCCCCAGATTCGAAATCGTGAACGTGCCTCCCTGCAGCTCGGATGGCGCGAGCTTGCCTTCGGCGGCGCGCTTCGCCAGTTCGGCGATTGAAAAGTGAATATCGTCGAGGGAGAGCGTGTGCGCGTTTCGGATTACGGGCGTCATGAGACCGCGATCACTCGCAACCGCGACTGCGATATCAACGCCGCTGTAGTGCCGAACCGCGTCACCCGTCCACGCGGCATTCAGTGACGGTTCGCGTTTAAGCGCCGCTGCCACCATTTTGACGATGATGTCGTTGACTGAAATTCGCGCGTCGTCCTTGCGGGTTTCGTTTAACACAGCTCGCCAGCTGATCAGTTCGTCGACGCACATGTCCATCGACATGTAGTAGTGGGGCGCGTCGCGCTTTGACTGAGCGAGGCGCCGCGCGGTTGCCCGTTTCACACCGCCCGCGGGGACCTCGGTGAATTCGGCGGTTACCTTGTCCAGATCCGGGTCGGCTGAGGATGTTGCGTCCGGCGCTGTGCCGGCGATTGCACCATGTCGGTCCGGTTTCTCGAAGGCGATACCGATATCTCGTGCGGTCAGGCGGTTGCCGGGTCCCGAAGCGTTAAACGCCGCTGGCGACTGTCCGGTCATCTCAAGCATTCGCTCTGCCAGGGCAGAGAGGGAGGACGGTGTCGTGCCGCCGGGGTTCGGTGCGGTGTCGACACCCAGATCTCGCGCCGTGACGCGACCTTGATCGCCGGTACCGGCAACGTCGCTGATGCTGGCACCGGTCTGCGTGGCGATAGCGGTCGCCATCGCGGTTGCGCCGCTTTCAGGGGTGGCTGCCGACGACGGCGGTGTTGCAGGTGCTGCCTCGACGGCAGCCTCAACCGGTTGTTCTGCCGCTGGCGCAGGTTCGGCGGTTGCTGGCAGATCTTCGGCTCGCTCTGTTGATGCAGTGATCGCGGGTTCAGCGGTCGCGGACCCGTTTGCGCTGATCATGGCCAGCACGTCACCGGACCGAACGCCTTCAGAGCCCTCGGCGATTTTCAGTTCGGTGATGACGCCGGCCTCCTGGGCTTCGAATTCAACAATCGTCTTGTCGGATTCAAGTTCAGCGAGCAGATCTCCAGGGCTGATCGCATCGCCGGCCTGCACATGCCATTTCAGCAGCGTCACGCCAGCGTCGTCGGGGCCGAGCCCGGGCAGTTTCAGTTCAGTGCTCATCGAGGACTACCGCCCGAGACACGCGGCGGCGCACGCGTCGATTATCGCGGCCGCGTCGATGCGGTGGTGGCCGTAGAGGTCCGGCAGATTGGCCGACTGGCCAAAGTGCTCCACACCGAGTGGATACACTCGCTGTCCGTTAACAGAGCCCATCCACGACAGCGTGCCGGGGTGTCCGTCGACGACCGTAACGATTCTCGCGTCGGGGTGAATCACCGACAGCAGGTTTTCGATATGCGAGCGAGTGTAGGTGCCGCCGCTCTGTCGACGCTCCAGCGCCGCCTTCCAGCCGCGGTGCAGTCGGTCAGGTGATGTCACGGCGAGCAGGCCGGCATCGGGAAAGTCCTCGAGGATGGCGTCGAACGCGTCGTTGGCTTCCGGCGCAACAGTGCCGGTGTATACGATAATAAGGCGCGCGGTATCCGCTGGCGTGCGAATCCAGTAACCGCCATTAATAATGTCGTTGGCCAGCGTGTCGTCGACTTCTCGCTCGAGTTGCTCGATGCTGCGCGAACTCAGACGCAGATAAACCGAGCCGCCTCGAGAGTCGTCGAGCAGGTCGCCGGTAATGCCGCCGCCTTCACGCTGCATGTAGTCAAAGCCCCAGGACATGATCACGGCGAGTTCATCAGAATACGCAGGTTCGAAGTAACACAGTCCGGGTTGGGACATGCCGATCATTGTCGTGGCAATTGACTGGTGTGCACCGCCTTCGGGCGCGAGAGAAATTCCCGATGGCGTCGCCACCAGCATGAACCTCGCGTCCTGGTAACAGGCGTAGTTCAACGCGTCCAGTCCGCGTTCAATAAAAGGATCATAGACGGTGCCGATGGGCAGCAGTCGTGTGCCGAACAGGGAGTGCGAGAGTCCGAGCGCTGCCAGATTGATGAACAGGTTGTTTTCGGCGATACCGAGTTCAATATGCTGTCCGTCCGGTGCCTCATGCCATTTCTGGAATGAATGAACCTCGGCCGATTCAAAGGCGTCTTTGTGAGCGGTGCGACCGTAAATCTTGCGCCGATTTACCCAGCCGCCAAGGTTGGTTGAAACCGTGACATCCGGTGAAGTTGTGACGATGGCGTTTGCCAAGTCGGAATCTTCACGCGCGATCGAGGCCAGGATGCGGCCAAACGATTCCTGTGTTGAAAGCGAGGCGCCGGTCGGGGCAGGGAGGCGTGCCGGGATATCGATTCGCGGGGCGCGGTGTCGACGAGGGGCCTTGTCGGCAATCGCGATTTGACCGAGAAAGGTATCAATCTCCTCTCGAGTCGCGTTCAGTCCGGCGTAGGGATCCCATTCAAGACCTTCTGCGATGTCCATCCGGGACCGAAGGGTCGAAATTTCTTCAACGCTCATCAATCCTGCGTGGTTGTCCTTGTGGCCAGCGAACGGCAGACCATAACCTTTGACGGTGTAGGCAATGAAACAGGTTGGCTTATCGTCAGTGACGCTCGCATAGGCTTCGAGCATCGTCTGCATGTCGTGGCCGCCAAGGTTGGTCATCACCTCACCCAGGGCTTCGTCATCGTAGCGTTGCAGAATTTCAGCGACGCCTGCGACGTCAGCCAGATCGTTTTCCAGGTGCGTGCGAAAACCCGCTCCGCCCTTGAAGGTCAGCGCGGAATACAGGTCGTTCGGACAATCGTCTATCCAGCGTCGAACGGCCTCGCCACCGGGCAGACTGAACAGGGCTTCCATTTTTTTGCCGTACTTGATGGTGACGACACGCCAGCCCATGCTTTCGAACAGCTTGTCGAAGCGGCGATAGAGTCGATCATTGACCACCGAGTCGAGGCTCTGGCGGTTATAGTCGATCACCCACCACACGTTGCGAATCTGCTGCTTCCACCCTTCGAGCAACGCCTCATAGACGTTGCCCTCATCAAGCTCCGCATCTCCGACAAGAGCGATCATGCGGCCCGGCTTTACGCCGCGCGGCATCGCGTCGCGAGCGGTAACGTAGTCCTGCACGATGCTGGCAAATGAAGTCATCGCGACGCCGAGGCCCACCGAGCCTGTCGAGATATCAACATCGTCTTCGTCTTTGGTGCGCGAAGGGTAGGACTGCGCGCCGCCGAGCGCGCGAAAGTTCATCAGATTGTTCAGACTCTGCTTGCCGAGCAGGTACTGGATTGCATGGAAGATCGGGCTCGCGTGCGGTTTGACGGCGACACGGTCTTCGGGCCGAAGGACGTGCAGGTACAGGGCCGTCATGATGGTCGCGATCGATGCGCTCGACGCCTGGTGACCGCCGACTTTGAGTCCATCGAGGCTCGGCCGAATGTGATTGGCATTGTGGATGGTCCACGACGCAATCCACAGTATCTTGCGTTCAAGTTCGGACAGCAGGCGAAGCTCATCGCCGGACACGGTTTCGGGACCGGTGACGTCCTCATGCTCGGCTGGGTTATCGGAATTCGAGAGGTGGTGGACGACGCTGGTCATGGCAAATATCCGGTGGTCTTGACAGGTTTAGCTGGCTCCAAGCAGTTTATGCGGCTTTTCGAGTTGCTTTCTGCCTAATAACACCCTGATTAGCGTGATTTGAGCAATAATCAGTCAAGTCAGCCTGAACAAAGGACAGAATATGCCAAGCGCAGAACTTGATCGACTGGATCAGCGGATTCTCGAAATCCTGCAGACCGATGCCAGAACCACCAACGCCGACCTGGCGGCCGCTGTCGGGCTGTCACCGTCGCCCTGTCTGCGACGCGTTCGAAGCCTCGAGGCATCCGGCGTGATCAGCCAGTACGTGACGCTGATCAAGGCAGATGCTATCGGGCTGCCGGTTACGGTGTTCGCAACCGTGACACTGGATCGGCAGATCGAGTCCAACCTGGAGGTGTTTGAACAAGCCGTGCTGGAACGCCCCGAGGTGATGGAGGCGTATCTGATGTCTGGTGAATATGACTATCTTCTGCGAATCGTTGTCGCCGACCTGGCGTCCTATGAGCGATTTCTGATGGATCATCTGACCAAAGTCACCGGCGTGGCCGGAATCAAATCGAGTTTTGCCATTCGCCAGGTGCAATACAAAACGGCGTTACCTACCGCCCACCTTGCTGACAGCACGGCCTGACTGACGACCCGGCACCTCCCGCTGTACGCTTTTAGCCCTACTGATTACGACGCGAATCTGGCGTAATCGCGGCCAGCAACCAATGAATCACCGGGAGGTGCATTGTCGTGAGCAATGCTGACAGGAAAATTGCGGTCGCGGGCTGTGGGCTTATCGGCCGCGCCTGGGCGATCACCTTTGCGCGCGGCGGCTATCAGGTCGGGCTGTATGACAAGGCCGATGGCGCCGTTTCCGGGGCGTGCCTATACATCGAACAGGTGTTGCCGGAACTTCAGGCGAACAACTTGCTTAATGGCGCCAGCCCCGGCGATGTCATGGACCGACTCATCGAGTGTGACTCCCTTGAGCACGCGCTCGACGGCGCTGAGTATGTTCAGGAAAGCACCCTGGAAGACGTCGAAGTCAAAAAGGCCGTTTTCACACAGCTGGACGAAGTTGCGACTCCGGAAACGATTATTGCGAGCTCAACGTCAGCCATTTTGCCATCGGCTTTCAGCGAACACGTCCCGGGGCGTCATCGATGCCTGGTCGCGCACCCCATCAACCCGCCTTACCTTGTGCCCGCCGTGGAGGTCGTGCCTGCACCCTGGACTGACGACGATGTCAGACAACGCACCGGCGAACTGATGCGCAGCGTGGGCCAGCAGCCGATCATGATGGAGCGCGAAATCGACGGCTTTGTCATGAACCGCATGCAGGGGGCACTGCTGCAGGAAGCGTTCCGGCTCGTCGCTGGCGGTTACGCGAGCACCGAAGATATCGATATCGGGATTCGCGAGGGCCTCGGGCAACGCTGGTCGTTTATGGGGCCGTTTGAAACAATCGATCTGAACGCACCGGCCGGTGTTGCCGATTACATTGCGCGATTTGAAGGCATGTACAGCACGATGGCACAAACCCAGCGGGATCCGGTGCCCTGGACGGGCGACTTAAGCGGCAAGGTGGAGAGTGAACGGCGCGAATTTCTCGCCGCTGACAAGCTCGGCGAGCGTTCCAAGTGGCGCGACAAACGCCTGATGGCATTGCGCGCGCACCAGAATTCACAGACAAAGACCGACAGCGAACAATAACGCGCAGCCAGTTGCGCTCGACCGGGCTCAGGCACCGGCATTGAGGAGAAGCCACATGTCACGCAAGCAGGACAAAGTCATCATCACCTGTGCGACCACAGGATCAATCCACACACCGAGCATGTCGCCGCACCTGCCGCTGACGCCCGAAGACATCGCGCGACAGTCTATCGACGCGGCCAACGCCGGTGCGTCGATCATTCACCTGCATGCACGCGACCCCCATAACGGAAAGCCCACACCTGATCCGGAAATGTTCATGAAGTTCCTGCCGACGATCAAGGAAGGGTGTGATGCTGTGATCAACATCACCACCGGTGGCGGGCACGGCATGTCGGTCGACGAACGACTGGCCGCGCCGCTGCGTGCCAAACCGGAAATGTGTTCGCTGAACATGGGCTCAATGAACTTCGGTCTGTATCCGATGATGGAGCGTTATAAAGACTTTAAATACGACTGGGAAGTTGAGCACCTGGAGAACAGTCGGGACTTTATCTTTCGCAACACGTTCAAGGACCTTGAGCGCATCATGAAAGATCTTGGCCAGGAACATGGCGTCAAGTTTGAATTTGAATGTTATGACATCGGGCATCTGTACAACCTCGCACACATGGTTGACCGTGGTTTTGTGAAGCCACCTTTTTTCATCCAGTCGATCTTTGGCATTCTTGGTGGAATCGGCGCAGACCACGAGAACGTCATGCACATGAAGCGCATCGCGGACAAACTCTTTGGGGACGACTTTTGCTGGAGTGTCCTCGGCGGCGGGCGTCACCAGCTGGCCGTGTGTACCCAGGCGGCGCTGCTCGGTGGCAACGTGCGCGTCGGTCTTGAGGACAGTCTGTTCGCCGGCAAGGGCAAGATGGCCACGTCGAATGCCGAACAGGTCACGATCATCCGCAGCATTCTCGAAAACCTGTCACTCGAAATTGCGACGCCGGATGAAGCGCGATCGATGCTCGATCTGAAAGGCCCCGAAACGGTCGCTTTCTGACGGGAAATAACGCGCAATCTCAAGTGCCATCTGCGCGAATTGCGGTGCGTGGAACCGATGCTGCTAAATGTGGCATCGGTCTGCAGGTTTGCACCGTAAATGGTCGATTACCCGGTGCGGACGGGCAGATCACCCGCATAAGCCCATGAATTCGATATTGAATACTGAAACTTAAACTGGTGCATTCAATTGCCAGATTTGAGCAGAGATAGGTAACATGTGGAAACAAATGAGATGTTTGGCTGCAGCGACATCGCTTCGGGCGAGTCTTTGTTCCAAACCGTTTCAAAGAATAATCCAGATAAAAACAAGATAAAGAACATGTGTCGCACTGGGCCGGTCCACCTCAGTAGTTTGGACCACATAGTTTGGACCACGTAGTTTGGACCACATTGGGCTAGTGCGATCAGATGAATTCGGTGGCGACACCGAACACTCACAAACCGGGCATGGACTTGGTACGTGAAATCCCAACCCCCTAGGAGGAGAAGAAGTATATGAGCTTCAAAAAGACCCTCGCAGTTACTGGTGTTGCCGCAGTTATGGCGATGACAGTTGCCACTAACGCGCAAGCACAGAAGCGCGCCAAGTGGAAAATGCAAAGTGCGTTCCCAGCCAACCTGGTTCACCTCGGTGAGTCTGGCGTACGTTTTTCAAAAGCTATCGACGCCATGAGTGGTGGATCGTTCGAAATGAAGTTTTTCGAGCCCGGCGCTCTTGTGCCTGCGCTTGAGTGTTTCGACGCTGCAGCCAAAGGCTCGGTTGATTCATGCTGGACAACACCTGGCTACCACGCCGGAAAATTCCCTGCTGTGTCTTTCTTCACCGCGGTGCCTTTCGGCCCGGG
>CALHMG010000212.1 GCA_938034705.1 uncultured Gammaproteobacteria bacterium | reverse complement strand
ATGGAAGGTGGTTATTTGATGACAACGTGATCGATTTTGTGTTTATTGATGTAGTCGAAGTCATAGCCGACGCCAAGTCCCGGGCCGTCCGGGACAGGCACGTAACCTTCGTCGTCAACGCAATCAAGATCGTCCGAATAGCCGCAGGTGTAGACGGGAAGGTGCCAGCCGTTGGACATCTGCGGATGCAGCAGATTGATTTCGTAAAAATTGGACTTCTGGATGCCGGCCATCAGATGTCGCATGGCGGGCCCGCATGAGTGCACTTCGGTATCCATGCCGATGGCTTCTGCGGCGACCGCGACCTTGTAGCAGCCGGTGATGCCGCAGTCGTAGTCCGGGTCTGCGCGAGCGAAATCCGTGGCTCCGGCCAACATCAGGTCGGTCGTGGCTTCGGGGGTGTGGACGTGTTCGCCCACAAGCAGTGGTGTTTTGACGAAGTTCTTCAGGCTTTTGTGGCCAAACTGCGATACACCACCGTCGGCGTACGGGTCTTCGTACCAGAAGAGATCGCAGTCATCACAGGCAAGGCCGACCTGTACGGCATCGTGAAAGGTCTTAAGGTGACACGAAGAGTCGTACATGATGTGCATGTCGTCACCAACGCGCTCGGCAACGGCTTCGATCATGGCGCTCTCTTCAAGAACGTCACCCTCACTCCAGCCGTGCATCTTGAAAGCCGGGTAGCCAAGTTCAAAACACTGTTCCGCAAAGTCGGCGTAGGCTTTGTTGCTGGACAGCCCTTTTTTCAACCGGTCGCCGCCGAGTGTGCTGGCATAGGCCGGAAGCCGTGTTTTATGTCCACCCAACAGCGCGTAAATTGGCTGGTCATGAATCTTGCCGGCGATATCCCACAGGCAGATATCGAGCGCGCCGATCCCGATCTCGCCTACGTGTTTGGTTGCAAGACGCATGCTCCGATAAAGTTTTTCGCGGTGCAGGGCCGACTGGCCGATCAGCTTATGCGCGAGAAACTCACACGCACCCATCACGGCCTTGACGCGCGATCGGTTCGGGACGTACTCGCCGACAAATCCGGAATCTGTATGCATCCGCAGCGCAAAGCGAACCTGCGGCTCGCCTTTGCCGGGTAAATAGCGAATACCGGCTCCAGCCGGGTCTGTGCCTATGTTGGGCACGGTGATCGTAAAGCTGGTCAGCTCTATTTTGGTGATGATGTGTGCAGCTGCCATGGATCCGCGGTGGTTGATTTCGATAGCGTCAATCATCCCCCATCGGCTGCGCTTGTTCTTCGGTGTGCCAATCGTCGAAACAGGCGCCAGTATTGGATGAGGAGGGTCCGTATGCTTGATTTACTGCCACTTTTCCCGGGCCGGTTCTGCCGAATTTATGAACGAGACAACGAGTCAGCGAATCGACGCAATCGATCTGCGCGGTGTCAAAGTCGCACCGGATACCTCCTGGATATTCGTCAGCGTCAAAACTGCTGATCAGGTTGGCATCGGCGAAGCCAGTCTGCTCGATCGGGACGCAGAGGTCGCCGCCGTGGCCGCGCAGTATTCAGAACAGCTTATCGGGCAGCCTGTTTCCTCGATGGCCCGGATCTTCACGTCGTTGCCGTTTGCCACGCTTCCAGAGGCTTCGTTTTCCTCGGCGGTCATGCAGGCGCTTTGTGATATCGACGCTCGTACGCGCCAGTGTTCGGTGGCAGCAGTCGTCGGTGAGATGCAGCGCACGGTGATTCCGGCCTACGCCAACATCAACCGAGCAACCCGTGACCGCACCCCCGACGGATTTGCGGCGACCGCCAGACAGGCGGCGTCCGAGGGTTACACGGCGTTCAAGATCGCACCGTTTGATGAGGTGCAGCCGGACATGGATCGTAAAGAGATGGCGGCGGCTGCCGTCGCCGGTTGTCAACGAGTCGCTCGAGTGCGTGAAGTCGTCGGCGACAACGTGCGGCTGATGGTTGACTGCCACTGGCGGTTTTCGCCCCAGGGCTCCCTTGATCTTGTTGACGCCCTGAGCGAACTCTCACTGCACTGGCTTGAATGTCCGATGGTCGAAAACGACGACACCCTCGATTCGATCAAGGCCGTTCGCGACAGGGCAAACGGCGTTGATATGTTACTCGCGGGTTGCGAAAAGTCGATTTTGCAGCGGGGCTTTGATGGCTTTCTTAAAACGGGCGCCTACGACGTCATGATGCCCGACGTGAAGTACGCCGGTGGGCCCCACGAGATGCTCGAGATTGAGAAACTGTTTGGTCGATACGGCGTGGAATTTTCGCCACACAATCCTACCGGGCCGGTGGCCCATGTTGCGTCCGCCCAGATCTGCGCAGCGCTGCCTGATTCAGGATTGCTCGAAATGCAGTTCAGGGAAACCGAGCTTTTTGATCAGATTGTGGGTGGCAACAACCCGCCAGTTGTAGACGGTAACGTCATGCTGGACTCCGACACCCGGGGTTGGGGCCTCGCGCTTGACACTCAGGTGCTCGACGAACTTGAGCAGACCGTACGCTGGTCAAGCGAGAGCGCAGGTTGAGTCGGCCAGACGTTGAGTCAATACTGCAGGCCGACAGTCGTGACTGACATCACTTGAATCACTTGAAATGAAAAAGACCAAATATCTGGTTATCGATCTGGCTAACGAATCTGACCAATGAATCTGAACTCCGAACTTAAGGCGATGGCCGCAGGCGAACAGGGTCCAGTGCGGCAGTGGGCGGTTGAGCACATGTGCAGCGTTGGTGGCATGTTTGATGCCGAAGACTTCGTGGCCGTGTCCCAGGCGCACATGATGAATGACCCGGAGTCCGTCGGCGAAGCCGGTGTGGCGTTTCTCGAAAACCTGGCCGCTCACAGTAAAGAAGAGCGTCACGTACGCATTCCGATGATCACGGACCCGCGCGGTGTTGATCTGTCGCGCTATCAGGCGTTTGGCCAGACTGATGACATGGCCGACCTTGAGCGACGCAACATCGCCGCGTGTGAAAAACTCGGCATCTTGATGACCGACACCTGTATCAACTATCAGATCATCATGCCGCCGGCGTTCGGCGATCACGTGGCTTACGGCGACACCGGCGTGGTGATTTATTCCAACAGCGTGTGCGGCGCGAGATCCAACTTCGAAGGCGGGCCGTCGGCGCTGGCGGCCGGTTTAACCGGCTACACGCCACGCTACGGTCTGCATCTGGACGCCAGACGCAAGGCGACCCGCCGGTTTGTGGTCGATCACCAGCCTGTTGGACTCACTGACTGGGGCGTACTCGGCGGGTTGATTGGCCGACGCTGTAATTCTTACTGGGAGGTGCCGGTGCTCGAAGGCATAAAATTTGCGCCGACCTCGGATCAGTTGAAGCACTTTGGCGCCGCCATGGCGAGTTTTGGCTCGACGCCGCTGTACCACATCGTCGGTGTGACCCCGGAGGCCCGCACGCTCGAAGATGTGTGCGCCGGAGAACCTCCTGTTGCGGAGTCGATCTCGCGGTCGGATCTGGCAGCGTTACGCGGTGACTTTGGCGGTAAGGGCGACAAGGTGGACGTGGTGGTCTTCGCGGCGCCGCAGCTGTCCCACGTTGAGATGAATCAGGTTGCGGCGCTACTCGACGGAAAACGCATTCACAAGGACACCGCGCTGATTGTCTGTACGGCGCCTGCGGTAGCGCTGGACTGCAAGCGTCTCGGGATCATCGACCGCATTGAGGCGTCCGGAGCGATGGTGCTGACGGGCACATGTTTTTATAACCAGTTTGCGCGCGAGGTTGGTGTCGCGAATGGCTGGAAGCGACTGCTCAGTAACTCGACCAAGATCGTCAATATCATCAGTGGCTACGACTATGAGCCGGCGCTGGCGAGCATGGAGCAGTGTGTGGATTCGGCGGTTGCAGGAGTTATCGTATGACGCGCGTTTACAAGTGCCACAAAGGCATCGGAGACAAAGTGCAGGGCGAAGCGCTGGTTGCCGACGACGGATTTTCCGCAAGATACGACCTTGACCGCGTAAAGGGCGTGTTCTCAAGACCCGCGCACAAGCTCTACGGCGAGTCTTATCAGGACAAGATTCTGGTGGTGAATACAGCCAAAGGAGGCGTGGCGTCGGCCTGGATGCTCTACGAAATGAAAACCCGGGGCGTTACACCCAGGGCCATTGTGTTTAATGCCGCGAACACCATTCTGGCCCAGGGTGCGGCGCTTGCAAATCTGCCTCTGTGTGATCGTTTTGAAGATGGCGACATCACGTCACTCATAAAGACAGGTGAGCAGGTCGTCGTCGATCCACAAAACGGAGAAGTTGTCGTTCTCGACTAGTACGTCGAGTCATTTGAACTCACAGGAGATCAGACCCATGTCGCAACCTTTTTCGATGATTCCGTTGCCGGCGGAACGAAGCACGACCAAGCCACGCAAGACCGGCCTGACGATGATGATGGACTGGGGTTTGCCGCTGGGTGCTCAGGGCGACTGGCTTGGCCTGGTCGCCCCCCATGTTGATCTTGCAAAAATTGTTGTGGGCACCGCGCGACTGTATGAGGAAGCCTACCTTCGCCAGAAGCTTGATCTCTACGCCGAGCATAGTGTTGCGCCGTTTCTAGGAGGGCAGTTTCTTGAATATGTCTTTCAGACCCAGGGCATGGCGGGCGTCAAGCCGTTTTGTGATGAGGCGAAACGTCTTGGCATTGCGGCGATCGAGGTCTCTGATAACGTCGTTTCGATGACGGATCAGGAACGGTTTGACGTCATCAAAACCGCCGTCGATGTCGGGCTGGAGGTCCACGGTGAGGTGGGTTCCAAAAGCGAGGACTCCGGCGCGGATCTGCTGATCGCCCAGGCGCAGTCGTGTTTTAACGCAGGCGCCGACGTCGTTCTTGTTGAAGGCGCCGAACTGGTCAAGGACGGCGAGCCCCATGCAGAGCTGATTGAGGGACTGCGAGCAGGACTCGATCCCGCAAAAGTCATCTTTGAGCTTTCCGGCCACTGGATTCCCGAGACCCGAAACACGGATGTCTACAAACTGAAATGTTTTCTCGTCAAGACATTTGGGCCGGACGTGAATCTCGCCAATGTCATGCCCGATATGGTGTGGGAGACTGAGGCACTGCGCTGTGGGCTCAGTGTTCCGGGTCCGCCGGCCGAGATGGCCTACGCATAACTACCGTTCAATCTGTCGCATTACAAAGGGCAAGGAGCGATAACAATGAATTCATCGACTGATACACCGATGCAACAACCGGAAATTCTCAACCACATCCAGGACACGCCAATGGCGTGGACCGCGGCCAGCATCATCGAATCCGATGGTGTGTTTGCGCTTGACGAGCGCTGTCGCGAGGAGCTGGATTCGGTCGCGAAATTTCTAGTTGAAAACCCACTGCCGCCGGTTCTGGTTGAAAGCGACTCTTTCGACCTGCCGAACTGTGCCATGGCCGCGGCGAAGATCCGCAATCAGCTCGATCACGGTGTCGGGTTTGTGATCATCGAGCGGTTGCCGGTTGAAAGCTACGACTACGACATCATCGTCAAGCTGTACTGGCTTTTGATGAGCATGGTGGGGCGGCCGGTTGCACAGAAGTGGAACGGTGAAATGATCTACGACGTGCTCGATACCGGTAAGAAAAATACCGCCGGTAGCGGCGTTCGGTCGTCCAAGACCAACAGCGGACAGCTTTATCACACCGACAACAGTTTCAATCGACCGCCACATTTTGTTGGCCTGCTTTGCCTGCGCCCGGCCGTCGAAGGCGGCGAGAGTGGTCTGATCAGCTTTGACAGCATCTACAAGAAGCTGCTGGAGAAACATCCGCACGTGTTGCCGCGACTTTATCAGCCGTTTTATTTTGATCGTCAGCGCGAGCACGGTCCTGACGAAAAGCTGTATTCCGAGGAGCCGGTGTTTACGACAAAGGACAACGTGCTGTACGCAAGGCTGTCTACCGGCCTGATCAGGCAGGGCTATATAGTCGCTGAAAAAGAGATGGATGCGCAGACCGTGCAGGCTCTGGAAGCGCTTGACGATGTGATGGAGTCCGTGGATCTGGGCAAGACGTTTCAGTTTCTGCCGGGCCAGATTCAGATCGTGAATAACCGCAGGCTCGGGCACCGCCGCACGGCGTTTACCGATGCGCCCGATCCTGACAAAAAGCGTCATCTTGTCCGGATTTGGCTGCGCGACGACGACAGACGTTTTTATCAGGGATAACGATCCCGAATAACCAGGCAGGCGATCGAGAATGTTTCCATCCAGTTTCCAGCCATTGAAAGGCTACCGCGTTGTTGATCTGACACAGGTGCTCGCGGGGCCCTATTCGACCTACCAGCTGGGTTTGCTCGGTGCCGAGGTTATCAAGATCGAAAACGTCGACGTCGGTGACTGGACGCGACCGGATCCTGCCAATCCCGATCTCGACGGCATCGCCACCGGATATCTGACCCAGGGTGGCAACAAGAAATCGTTGTCCTTGAATATCAAGGAGCCCGAGGGTGCGGCGATCGTCAAAAAGCTCATCGAGTCGGCCGATATCTTCGTCGAGAACATGCGTCCGGGTACGGTCGCGCGTCTCGGGTTTTCCTATGAAGATGTCAAAGCGATAAACGACAGAATAATCTATTGTTCAATCTCGGCGTACGGGCAGGACGGGCCTCTGAGCAAGCGTGCGGCCTACGATCATGTGGTTCAGGGCATGTGCGGCATCATGACGACCACGGGCACGCCTGAATCTTTGCCCAACAAGGTTGGCGCGCCTTACATTGACTATGCGACGGGCCTGAACGCCGCGTTCGCCATTCTCGCGGCCGTCATGCAGGCAAAGTCTGACGGGCAGTCCCATCGCGTCGACGTCTCCATGCTGGATTCGGCGATGATGCTGATGTCGTCCATGGTCTGCGATACAGCGACAGTCGATACCGATCACGGGGCCTACGGCAATGAGGCTTTCAGTCGAAGCCCGTCGTCCGGCGCGTTCGAAACCACCGACGGAACGCTGATGATTGCCGCTAACAACGACAGGCAGTTTCAGAATATGTGCGCGGCACTCGGGCGCAGCGACATTCTGAGTGACGAAAGATGGGCCGAACCGGCGAATCGCCGAGCCAACAAAGACTCCCTGCGCCAGGCGATCGAACAGACCATTGCCGGTAACAGTGCCGATCACTGGGAGCAGAAATTTGAAGACCACGGCGTACCGGCCGCACGTGTGCGGACGGTGCACGAGGTCGTGAACGGCCCGCATCTTAAGGCCCGCGGTATTGTTCAGATGATGGACATGCCAGGGCTGAGTCATCAGGTCGGTCTGCCGACCATAGGGTTCAAGGCCGACTCTGAAAACATCGGGCCGACCGTCGCGCCGCCACGTCTTGGCGCGGATACCGCCGATGTCCTGGCGGAGCTTGGCATGGATCAGAGCGAAATCGATCGCCTTGTGGACAAGGGCGTGGTGCGCTGCGCCTGACCGGCAGACTAACCGTTCCGGGCGCGAATCAATCTCAGGAGACACAGACGTGAGTGAAAGCAGGACCTCGAGTCCGGTTAACCCGGCGCCGGATTTTGCGTGGCCCCGGGAGGGACTTTCCAGAGTTCCGTTTCGACTTTTCAGTGATCCCGAGATTTACGCGCGCGAGCAGGAAAAAATCTTTCGTGGCCCCGTCTGGAATTTTCTGTGTCTTGAGCTTGATGTCGCGAATCCCGGTGATTTCAAGACCGGCAACATCGGCGACACGCCGATTGTGGTTACCCGTGACGAGAACGGCGAGCTGCATGCCTTTGTCAATCGCTGCGCGCACAAGGGTGCTCTGGTGTGTATGAAGGAGCGGGGTAACGCCAGCGCGCTGACGTGTATCTATCATGCGTGGACCTACGGGCTCGACGGTCAGCTGCAGAGCGTCGCTTTTCGTAACGGCATAAAGGGCAAGGGCGGTATGCCCGTGGACTTCGATACCGGGAAACATCGCCTGGAGGCGATTCGCGTCGAGGCCTGTTGCGGCATGGTGTTTGGCACGTTTTCCGAGGAGACACCTGACGTAGAAGAATTTCTAGGCGATGCCGTGATGCCTTTTTTGAAGCGCAACATGAACCGACCGTTGAAGCTTCTCGGTACTCACAGTCAGGTGATTCACAACAACTGGAAGCTATACGCCGAAAATGTGCGCGACTCCTACCACGCAACGCTGCTCCATACCTTCTACACCACGTTCAAGATCAATCGACTGGACATGGACGGCGGCATCCTGCTGTCCGACAAAAAATGGCATCACATTTCCTATGCCAAGCGGGCGACGCTGAACGAGTCAGCGGAATACAGCGATGCCAAGGTGCATTCGGCGCAGTTTGGATCAGACCTGGAAGGGCCCGAGCTGCTCGACGCCTGGGACGAGTTTGATGACGGCATCACGCACTCGATTCAGACTATGTTTCCGACAATTGCGATTCAGTACACGCTCAACTCCCTGGCCGTACGCTATTTTTCTCCGCGTGGCGTGAACGAAACCGAGCTGTTCTGGATGTATCTGGGCGTCGAAGACGACACGCCGGAACAGACCGACATCAGGGTGCGTCAGGGCAATCTGACCGGAGCGGCTGGCCTTGTATCGCTTGAGGACGGCTGCATCAGCGAATTCGTGCAGCGCGGCACGACCGGTTCCGGTCATCACAATGCCTTTATGGAGATGGGCGGGACTGAAGCGGCCTCGAGCAAGAACTCTCGTGCGACGGAGGCGAGCATTCGCGGGTTCTGGCACGGCTATCGGGAGATCATGGGGTTTGACTGAGTCGTCTTTGAAGGCCGAAGCTGCTCTCAGTAGCGATTTGCGTCAGGACATTGAGGACATGCTTCTCGACTACTGTCATCGCCTCGACGATGAAGACTGGGATGCGTGGCCGGGGTTCTTTACCGAGGACGGGCGTTACAAAATCCTGACGCGCGAAAATTTCGATGCGGATTTGCCGCTCGGCATCATGTATTGCGACGGCGTTGGCATGATGAAAGACCGGATGCTGGCGCTGCAGACGGCCAATATCTTTGAGCCGCACACGCACTGTCATCTGCTCAGTCGACCGGCGCTGTCCGGTGCAGGCAGCCAGATTGAGGCCCGCACAAATTTTATGGTTACGCGCACCATGCAAAATGGCGCTATGGAGATATTTGCGACGGGTAAGTATCTCGACCAGATCGATCTGTCGTCATCGACACCCAAATTTCGCGAACGTATCGTCGTCATCGAGTCACGACGCATCGATATCCTGCTGGTCGCGCCGCTGTAGCACGCGTCGCGGCTGTGGACGGCTTCAGGTAACTCTGAACCAGCCGGTCATGCCTGATGCGGCATGTTCAACCATGTGACAATGAATCAACCAGTCGCCGGGGTTGTCGGCGACCAGCGCCATGGTGTGCTGCTCGCCTCTTTCCATGAGGTGCGTATCTCGCCACGGCCCGGGAGTGACGCTGTTGCCATCCGCGCGGATCTGCCGGAAGTGGTGGCCGTGCAGATGCATCGCGTGCGGCCAGCTGGTGTTGTTGGTGATGTCCAGAGTCACCGTGCTGCCGCGACGTGCCTCGAACAACGGCTGTTGCGCTGTGTCCATGTCGGCGATCCCGTTGAACGCCCAGACCTTGCCGCTGCGAACCAGCGTTCGAATGTCCGTCATTTTGCCGCCGAGGCTAGCCTCGCGCATGCGACCCATTGCGCCCCCCTGCATGTCCAGAGTGACTTTAAGCGGGTTGTCGAGGTTAAGGACCAGTTTTGACTGCGGATTGTCGGCCAGCGCCTCGGGCGAATTATCGCGCGGTTTAAGCGGTGGCTTGTCCGACGCGACGAAGTACGCCGCTTCATAGATGCTGTCGCGCATTGCGATGCCGAGGATTTTCGGTTCGCTGAAATTTTCCGGAATGTCCACGGCGAGATCGACTCGCTGGCCGGGCGCGAGCACCAGCTGGTTTTCAAGTCTGGCAGGGGCGACCGGTTGACCGTCAAGGGCAATGGTCCAGACGTCAAGCTCGCCAAAATCGAGATCGAGAATGCGGGCGTTGCACGTGTTGATCAGCCGCATTCGCGTGCGGCCACCGCGGTCGACGGAGATTTCGGGTTTGTTGACGCCATTAACGCTTGCCCAGTTGCCCGATCTCCCGCCGTGAGACATGTGCATCATGGCGCCAATGGTCTCTTCGTCTATCTGACCTTCCTTGTCCAGCAGCCAGTCGTCGATGACGAGAATATGCTCCTGATCAAAAGACTCAGCCAGCGGCTCGGCTTCGTCGACAATCAATACGCCGTACAGGCCGCGGGTCAGCTGTTCATATCCCCGCGTGTGAGTGTGATACCAGTAGGTGCCTGCGTCCGGTGTGGTAAATCTGTAATCGAAACTGTCGCCCGGCTCGACCGGTTGCTGTACCAGCGGGCTGCCATCCATTGCGTTGTCGATGCGAATACCGTGCCAGTGAATACTGGTTGGCTGGGGCAGGTCGTTTTTAAGTTTGACTTCCAGTGTGTCGTTTTGACGCAGACGAAGCAGCGGACCGGGCACCTGTCCGTCGTAACCCCAGATCGCGGTAGCCGGAGTTTCACCCCGGGTTATGGCGGCATGCCCGGGTCTGGCCGAGAGCGTGGCGGTTGTTGTTGATGTCGCGGCAGCTCGTGCGGCTGGCACAGCACTGACGGTCAGCGACAGCCCGGCAGCCTTGAGCAAGGTGCGTCTTGTTATCGTGCAGTTCACTTAGCGTTGCCCCCACTGCTGACGCCAGATTTCGTAGACCTCGTCGGGCCACAGGCTCTTGATGTAGGAGAGAATATGGTTGATGTCAGTGTCGCTCAGCAAAGCTCCCCAGGCAGGCATGTTACCGCCGTAGGAGATGCTTCCGTTACGGATAACCTCGGTCAGCTGCTCATTGGAGTGGTGCCAGGTGTGGGCCGACCCGTTCAGTGGCGGCGGCGGCAGCTTGCCGTCCGCGTCGCGTTTGCGCCAGTCGCCGGGAGGCCCGGAGCCGTTGGCGCCATGACAGACCGCGCAGTTTTTGACGAACAGCGTGCGGCCAGCTTCGATCGCGGCGGGTTCAAGCTCGCGCTGCTTCGCTACGTCAGTCGCGTGGACCTGGCCTGAGGCGAAAGCGCATACGAGCGCCGTGACTTTGCAGATCACGATCGTTTTGTCGTGGAACATGTTCAGAATCACCTTCAGCATCGTCAGCTGTACGTAAAATAGTGCAGAAACTGCCGCGTCTGTACCGACGTAACTTGACGAGATCAGTCTTCCGGTACCATATTGATAGTACACGTCCGGCATTTGAAACGACAATGAGCACGATCGTACAAGCACTGAATCCGTCGCCAGATTTCTGGCGCTGCACGCACACGTGGCGAACGAGTGCGCGCAACACGATGTGGTGTCTGATCGGCTGCAGTATTGGCGACCTTGGAACCATCGCGTTCTTTCAGTTTACGGGTATCCCGTGGCCAACCATCGCGATCATGGCGCTCGCCATTGTCAACGGAATATTGACCAGCATCGCTCTGGAGACGTTTATTCTAAAACGTGGCGGTATGGCACTCGCGGCCGCATTCAAGACCGCCGTGGGAATGAGTCTCATCTCCATGGTCGGTATGGAGCTTGCGATGAACCTGACAGACTGGTGGCTCACGGGTGGTGCGCGTCTGACCTGGTGGGTTGTACCGATCATGCTTGCGGCGGGATTCGTTGCGCCGTGGCCATACAACTACTGGCGTCTGAAAAAATGGGGCAAGGCCTGTCACTGACCTTGAGTTCCGCAAAACAACCTGGATAGATAATAATGAAGTATCTTGCGATGAGTCGGTGGCTGCTGCTCGCAGCGTTGCTCGCTCCACTGCAGACTCCTGCGCAGTCGGCTAAAACACCGGTAGAGGTGTGGAAAACTCCAACCTGTGGATGCTGTCAGGCGTGGGTCAGTTATCTCGAAGATCGCGGCTTTGAGGTCAAGGTCAACGATCTGGCTGACGTCACCCCAATCAAACAGCTGCTGGGGCTGACCGATCCGCGTCTTCACTCGTGTCACACCGCCAAGGTGGGCGACTATGTTGTCGAAGGCCACGTGCCCGCCGACGACATCTTGAGAATGCTGAAAGAAAAGCCGGCCATTGTCGGTCTGACGGCGCCGGGCATGCCAATGATGTCGCCCGGTATGAACAGCATCGAGCCGAAGGGATACGACGTGATCTCCTTTGACAAAGAGCAGCGCACCGACGTGTTCTCGCGCTATTGAAACCCATCTTTTCGGGGGTGATCAGCGCGGTGTTGCTGTTGGGCGTTCTTGCGATAACCCGCAGATAAAAATGCCTTACGCAAGCCGTGACTCCCGCGTGTGTCGACGGTTCAGGACAGCTTGAGGCTGCCGTTTGACTGTCTGATAACCCTGCGCTGATCGACAAGTGTTTTCAGAGCGCGTGAATAGGCTTCGGGGGTGAGGGCGATTTCGTCGGCCAGCTTTCTGATGACAAAGCCTGGTTCAATTTCGTGTTGGGTGTTGCCCAGATGCTGAAGATGCAGCCAGACGCGTTCGGACGCAGATCGCGTCGAGACTATTTCAACCTGCTTGCGCAGATTCTGGATTTCTCGAGCAAAGTAGCTCATCCAGCGCAGGGCGTCTGCGTTTGACGAAGCGAGTAGTTCAAGCAATGCACCCTTGTTGAAACGGGTCAGCGTTGAGTCGCGCTCCGCGACGGCGTCGCAATGGCAGCTTTCGGAGAAGAGCGAGGCTTCGGCGAAAAGTTGACCCGCCTGGGCACGATGCAGAGTCAACATCTGCCCGCTATGGCTGTGGCGGACGAGCAGGACCTCGCCGCTCTCAACACGATAGATTCCTTCCGGACTGTCTCCACGCCTGAAAACACAGTCGCCGGTTTCGACCCTGATCTGGACGCGCTCAACGGGTTTAATTTGTGAAAACAGGGCATCAAATTCAGATTCAGTCATGATCGAGATCATCGGCGAAAACCGCAGGATCTGTCATGTTACGACTATCAAACCAGCAGTTCACGTCAGCATTTTAAGCTAAGGCCGGGTAAATCAAGCATGGGAAAAATTCTATCTGTATTGGGACTGATTGTTCTGGGTGCGGTCGTCGCCGTTGGCGCAATGTGGATGACAGGAGCCGGAACACATCATGGTGCCAAAATGTCCGGCCACACAACCGGACATGGCGCCGGGCACGGTGCAATGGCAGGTGCGGGAATACCGGTAGAGGCAGGGCAGTCGGCCTTTGCGGCGCTCGCCGAGATTGTCGAGTTGTTACAGCGCGACCATGAAACGAACTGGTCCGAGGTTCAACTCACCTCGCTGCGGGATCATCTCGTAGACATGAACGCGCTGATCCTGGAAACACGGGTCGAACAGGAGAATATCGAACACGGCGTTCAGATGACGGTTACCGGAACCACAGCGGCCCTGGAGGCGGCTGGACGGATGATTCCCGCTCACTCAAAGATGCTCGAAAAGGGTCAGTCCTTAATCACCCACTTTGAATCTTCAGGCCCCCAGGCTCGCTGGACCGTCACGGCAAAAGACAGCGATCTGGTTACACGGATTCGTGGCCTGGGTTTTTATGGCCTGATGGCTTCCGGGGCTCACCATCAGCCGCACCATCTGGCTATCGCAACCGGTAAACCCATGCACGCCGGGCACTAGATCCCCAGTGCCCGGGAGGCGCGCCTGGGGTCTGCGCCTGCCTCAAGGGTGGCGCTGATTTCGTCGACCACAATTGAACAGACGCCGCCGGCCTTCCACGTCCAGTCCGGCCACCAGTCAACGTTGTGACCGAGCCCGGCGAGTTCTTCACCGGTGGACTTTTCGATTCGGTTTTCGATCATCAACAGCCCCGGAAAATAATCGTTCGGCGCAAACGAAGACGGGTAGCTGTACGTGGCAAATCGCGGCGCCTCGATTGCGGCCTGAATATTCATGCCGAATTTGAGTTTGTTGGCGATGACCTGGGTCATGGCCTGTATCTGAACGTCGCCTCCCGGTGTTCCGAGTGTCATGAAAGGCTTGCCGTTTTTCAGCGCCAGCGCCGGATTGGGCGTCAGTCGCGGTCGTTTGCCCGGCGCTACGGCGTTGATGTGGCCAACGACGCCGCGCGACTGGGAGCCTCTGGATGAGGCACACAGGCCCGTGCCCGGTATGACCTCGGTGTCATTTGATGTGTCGCTGGGTGTCGCAGCGAACATGTTGCCGTCTTTGTCTATGACGCAGACGTGGGACGTGTCGGCGCTGGGAGGACCGCCGGCCGGGTGTGTTCCCTTAGGTTTGGTGGCGTGGCCGTCGCCGCCCTCAACGAGTGCGGTGCGGTGGGTGAGGTTGTCGGGTGTGGTGGCCGTTCCGGCAACGGGATCTCCCACGGGCGGCATCTGTGGATACGCACTGTCCGAGTCGATAAGATCGAGTCGCATCGACAGGTATTCGCTGGACAGCATCTGCTCGACCGGGACATCTGTAAAAGCCGGGTCGGCAACCCAGCGCTCGCGATCTGCGAAGATGAGTTTATAGATTTCCGTCAGTTCATGAATATAGGCTGTCGAATTGTGTGCCTGTTTATCGAAGTCGGATTTTTCAAGCGCTGCGAGAGTCTGCGCCAGCGAGATACCCTGGCACCACGGGCCGCAGCAGTAAAAATCATAGCCGCCAAAGCTTGCGGCAACGGGCTGCTCAAAGCGAACGCGATAGCTCGCCATGTCTTCACGGGTAAGAAAACCACCGTTGTCGGCGTGGTAGCGGGCAATCGTGTTGGCGATATCTCCGCGGTAAAAGGCGTCATAGGCAGCTTGCAGGCCTGCGGCGCGGTTGCCGGTTGCGGTTCGTTCCTGATCTGCCATGTACTGAAGCGAGTCTGCAAGATCA
>CALHMG010000211.1 GCA_938034705.1 uncultured Gammaproteobacteria bacterium | reverse complement strand
GAAATTGTTTCTGGTGGCCTACTGTGTCGTCAACTACTGGACGTTTGCCGAAATACTCGGGTACTACGATTTCGAAGAACCTGAACTGGTCGGTATGTTCACGCGGCTTGATCGACTGAAGGTGATCGAACTGCTCCCGGGCAATCGCGTAAGACTGCTGGTTACCAAAACATTCACCTGGCGTCCCGGGGGACCGATTGAAAGGTTTTTTCAATCCCAGGTGCAGAATCAGTTTCTGTCGAGCCGGTTTCGCGCAAACGATGAAATCCGTGTCGTGGTCAACGGCATGTTGACACCCTCGTCACGAGCCAGTCTGATTGATCGCCTTCAGCGAGTAGCAGAAGGTTTTGAACAGGCGAGCACAGCCGATCGGTCGGCGCCGCTGTCTGACCGTCGCAGCACAACGTTACTGCTCGCCATGCGCCCGTGGCTGTTTGACGCCTTTACAAAGTTCGAACGTCCCGGCTAAGAGGTCGACGGAGCGTCGATTGTCTCAGGACTGAACAGCAGCACTCTCGCGCGCTTTGGCTGTTGCGGACGGCTTGAGTCGATTAACAACCATACGATCGTGTAGCTTGGTTATCGCATCACTACCGGTTGTGATGAACGCAAACGGAAATATCGCGTGCAGCAGGCACGCCACACCTCCCGCGATCATGGATATCCCAAAGCCTGAAGCATGCATCAAATGCTCCAGATAAGTTTCGTCAACGTCTTTAAGGTGCTGATTCAGTTTGGTCACGGCGGGCCTGGCTCTCGGTTTGTTTCGGGTCACTACCTGAAAAGCATAGCCAGCAACCTTTGGAAGAGGATTCTCATTTCGCTCAGAATTTGCCCTTTTCTAGCAATATTTTCTGCATTTTCGATAATTTTGGGTTATTTTTCTCCTATGGACAAAATTGATCGAAAAATCCTCCAGCTTCTTCAGGAAGACGCAACCCTCTCCGTAGCCGAGATTGCCGAGCAGGTGGGACTGACAACCACCCCGTGCTGGAGGCGAATACAGAGTCTGGAAACCGGTGGCGTCATTCGCAAACGGGTGGCACTGCTTGACCGCGAGAGCCTGCAGCTTGACGTCAATGTGTTTGTAGCAATCAAGACCAGTCATCACGATGCCAAATGGCTGGACAAGTTTGCACGGGTCGTCGATGAATTTACCGAAGTTGTTGAGTTCTACAGAATGTCGGGGGATATCGACTATCTGATGCGCGTCGTCGTTAAAGACATCGCGGCATACGACGCGTTCTACCAGAAACTGATACGCAAAATCGATCTGTCAGACGTCAGCTCAAGCTTCGCGATGGAACAGATCAAATACACGACGTCGCTGCCGGTATCGGCCTGACGTTGGCTATTCGGGCACCTGCCGTACCGGTGTGCCCGGCCGTTGGCTCGTCTGCCACTGCGCGTCGACGTACGGAGTTACGTCCGACGCCGGCAGTGGCTCACGACCGCGAATCATATCCGCCATCTTTTCAGCAACCATGATTGTCGGCGCGTTGAGATTGCCGTTGGGGATCGTCGGAAAAATCGAAGAATCCACGACTCGCAGATTTTCGACACCCAGCACCTGACACTGATTGTCCAGAACGGGCTTGTAGCCTGCCGATGATGTGCCGCTGGAGTTGCCCATCGGACATGAGCACGACGGGTGATAAGCGCTCTCGACATTCTGCCGGACCCAGGCATCGATCGCGCCGTCTGTTCGAACGGACTCACCCGGCTGAATCTCTTCGCCGCGAAATCGGTCCATCGCCGGCTGGTTCAGAATCTCGCGGGACAGGCGAATAACCTTTCGCCAGTCCCTGATGTCGTCGTCATGAGAAAGATAGTTGAACAGAATCCGGGGAGCGTCGTCAGGATTGGCGCTCGAGATGCGAATGTGACCGCGGCTGCTCGGTTTGTTTGGACCCACGTGAACCTGAAATCCGTGACCTTCAAACGCTGACTTACCGTCGTAGCGGATTGCCGCGGGCAAAAAGTGATATTGAATGTCCGGCCACTGTTTTCCTGCGTCAGATCGAATAAAGGCACAGGATTCAAAATGATTGGTTGCCCCGAGGCCCGAGCGAAAAAGCATCCATCGCGCACCGATCATCGCTTTTCGAAGTGGCGACAGATGTCCGTTAAGCGTGATGGGCTCGTTACATCTGAACTGAAAATAAACTTCGAGATGATCCTGCAGGTTTTCGCCAACGCCGGGTGAATTTTCAAGAACACCAACGCCGGCCGATTGCAGCACCGCCGCCGGCCCAATGCCCGAACGTTGCAGGATCGCGGGCGACCCTACGGCTCCCGCACTCAAGATAACTTCACGACGGGCTCGCGCCTGGTCGCGGGTGTCATTGACGGACCAGCTTACCCCTACCGCCCGTTTTGCCTCGAACATCACGCGGTCTGTCATCGCGTTGGTGATCACTGTCAGATTGCTGCGTGATCTCGCCGGTTTGAGATAGGCCCGTGCCGTCGACGCTCGCACACCACCGTCGACCGTCATGTGCATCGCGCCAAAGCCGTCTTGCTGACGTCCGTTGTAGTCATCGGTTTTCAGGTAACCCGCTTCGACGCCCGCTTCAACAAACGCTCCATAAAGCGGGTTTTTCATCTCATTGCCGTTGCAGGTGCCGACGGGGCCATCGCCTCCCCTGTATTCATCGGCCCCGCCTTTCCAGGTTTCGGCCTTTTTGAAATAGGGCAGGCAGTGCCTGTAACCCCAGCCCTCGGCGCCGGCGCTCTGCCACTCGTCGTAGTCTCCGGCGTTGCCCCGAACGTACACCATGCCGTTGATTGACGAAGAGCCACCGAGTGCTTTGCCACGAGGCACATCGAGTCGGCGATTATCCGCAAACGGTTCAGGCTCGCTCTCATAGCCCCAGTTGAAGCGATCCATGCCCATGGGAATCGAGAGTGCCGTAGGCATTTTGATAAAAATGCTGTTGTCGCTGCCGCCATACTCAAGCAGCAGAACCGTAACGTCCTTGTCTTCGGTCAGCCGACTGGCGAGCACACAACCGGCGGAACCTGCACCCACAATGATGTAGTCAAATTCTTTCATCGAACTGCACCCGGTGTCGTCTTGATGGGATTGAGTTGACTCAACCGCCGGTTAACGGCGGCAACACGTCCACAATGTCTCCGTCACTCAACATCGTGGCTGCGCGCTTTGCCTTGGGGACAATCGTATCGTTCACCGCGCTTAAACAGCGGCGATCTTCGGGCAGTCCAATAGTATCGAACAGCTCGGACAACGATGCACCGTCCTCCAAAAGCAGCTCGGCGCTGTCCCCGCTGGCGTTTGCGGGGAGAATATCTTCAAAGCCAGGACCGGCTTTGAGCGTTACGTTCATGCGATGACGCCTTGCGTGCACTCAAGATACGCTGACATCAACTGATGCGGATCCCTGATCAGACGAGCTTTCCATTTGCCCAGAGGCACACGGGTCTGCATCAGACCACGTATCACGCCCACATGCTGGGTCAGACCAAGCGCCAGAGCTCCAACGAGGTAGTCATCCTCGAACTCCAGGCGCAGGTATTTGTAGCCCAGGGTATCCACGGCGTTGGTTGAGGACCCACCGCTGACACCGTCCCACGCACCAAAGGAACTCGACACGAGCCCAAGGGTGTTCAAAACGTTCATCGAGAGACTGCCACCGTAGGGCGTGTCGACGCCCGCCATGTTGCGCGCGGCGATGCGCCCGTGTTCACTCGCGGTGGGTTGAATCGCGTGAACTTCCTGTCTGCCCGTGGTTCGATCCGGACCCTGGGCAACGTCTCCGGCCGCGAACACGTTGGGTACCGAAGTACACAGTCGATTGTCGACAATGATGCCGTCTTCAACCCTGATCCCGGTGTTCTCCAGAAAATCGACATTAGGTTTGACGCCGGTCGCACAGACCACGAGGTCGGCCTCGAGCGACTCGCCGCCGGCAAGCTCAAGCACGAGCTGCTCACCTGACTTTGAAACACCCTGGACTGCGGTATTGACGAGAACACGAACGCCTTTGGATTCGCACCAGCGTCGAATCATCTGACCGCCGGTGTTGTCCATCATTCGTGGGAGCATGCGATCGTCGCGTTCAATAACGGTCAGATCGACGTTGCGTGCGGCCAGCGCTTCCAGAACGATGCAGCCAATGAAGCCTGCGCCCATCAGCGTAACTCGGGAGCCGGGCTTTGCGCGTGCCGCGATCTTTCTCGCATCTTCCAGCGTCCAGCAGTTTTCGACGCCTGCCAGATCCATTCCCGGTATCGGCGGTCGAATCGTATGCGAGCCGGTCGCAATCAGCAGTTTGTCATATCCAACACTGCTGCCGTCGCTCAGGGCGACGCTACGGGCGCCTACGTCGAGCGCGTTAACACGACCCTGTCGGATATCGATGCCGAGCTTGTCGAAATGTCGTTCGCCGTGTCGCAGATGGGTACCGGACTCACCTACGTTCTCAGCCAGCATATACGGCAGGGCCATTCGCGAATAAGGTGCCTCAGGCTCGTCGCCAATCAGGGTTACCGAGCCCGATGGATCGACTTTGCGCAGCGTCTCGGCAGCGATCACACCAGCCGGACCTGCTCCGAGTATCAGATAATTGCTCATGCTGGCCTCACGAGAGTCCGAGTCGTTTCAGGGTGTCCGGAGTCGGGACTCCGTCATCGCCCCAGCCACGAAGCTCGTAGTACTCGGGCAGCATCTTGTCGAGCGCGTGGACGTTGCCCTTGGCGGTGCCCGTAGGTACCGGATCTTCGAGCAGACGCTTTGGCAGCGTATCGTCGGCTTTCGTCAAACCCGCCTTGAGATTGAACTGGCGCTCCAGATTCCATGTTCTCTCGCCACACTCGCGCACTCGATCTTCAGACCAGTCGCCTTCACACGCCGCATTGATC
Organism: uncultured Gammaproteobacteria bacterium; assembly: GCA_938034705.1. Classification (GTDB taxonomy): domain Bacteria; phylum Pseudomonadota; class Gammaproteobacteria; order Arenicellales; family CALHMG01; genus CALHMG01. Next base: position 23,101 of record CALHMG010000211.1, on the reverse strand, counting down.
TGACGGGCAAAGTCTCCAAGGCCCCAGGCGGCCGTGGTGAAAATACAGAGGCCGGTCGAGTCGATGGCCGCAATGTTGTCCTGAGAATCCTTGCACGGCTTTGCTTTACCGGTGTGACCGGTGTCTTCCATGTCCTCGGCGAACACGTCGTGCTTCAGGTGACACGCACCACGGTTGCTGGTGACGTAGCCAAGCCCCATGCCCTGGAGCGCTCGTGAATCATAGCCGGCAAACTCCTGACCTTTGACCACCATCGCAAGTTCGGGGTGACCGTACTTTTCAGCCAGTCGTTTGGAGCCGAGTCCGATATCCTGCCCAAATCCTTCGTAGGTTCCGGTCTTTTCAGCCATGATCGTCAGGGCCTCGGGATTGCCAAACTTCAGTTCGACGCCGCCGGTGTCCTCTTTGGTGATGGCTCCTTTCTCGTAGAGCTCCATCGCACACGCCAGCGTTACCCCAAACGAAATCGGATCCATACCGTGTTCGTTCATGAGATAACCCGCGAAAGTTGCGGCATCGATATCGTCAATACCGCATACGGAACCAAGCGCGAAGGCAGTTTCGTACTCAAGACCGCCGGACGCGTGCCAGTACTCCTTGCGATTGACGATGGTGAAATGGTCCTTGTCGATATGGGCGATGCGGCCGCAGGCAATGGTGCAACCAAAGCAGGCCTTGTTGGTGATGAGATTGACGTGACCACTGTCGTTCGGCTTCATCATCGCTCGGGCGTCAATCTTGTCGGCGCCTTCAAACTGCACTTCCTGAAAGTTGTGGGTAGGCAGGCCACCAAACTTCTGCATGCTGGTGAGCATTGCGTTGGTGCCGTATTTGGTCAGCCCCTTGCGGCCGGCGTTGTCGGCCAGCATCTGGTGCGTATCCTTGACGACATCCATGAATGCCTTCGGGTCCTTGTCGATTTTCACGCCGACCGTTCCGCGAACAGCAATCGCCTTGAGATTTTTTGAGCCCATTACGGCGCCAACGCCGGAACGCCCTGCAGCCCGGTGCAGGTCATTCACAACGCAGGCGTAGCGAACGCCGTTCTCGCCCGCTATCCCGATCGAAGCCACCTTCATCTGTGGATCCTGGTGATGGGATTTAAGCCATTCTTCGGTGTTCCATACGGTTGATCCCCAGATCTGGTCAGCAGGCCTGATCTCGACTTCGCCGTTATTTATGTGCAGATAAACCGGTGCCGGCGACTTGCCTTCGAGAATCAGCATGTCGTAACCGGCGAATTTCAGCTCCGCTCCGAATTTTCCGCCCGAGTTCGAACACGCAATCGCACCGGTCAGAGGTCCCTTGGTGACCACAGCATAACGACCGCTTGTTGATGCCATCGTGCCGGTCAAAGGTCCTGTCGCAAAAATCAGAACGTTGCCGGGACTCATGGCATCTACGGTCGGATCCATGTTCTCCCAGAGGTATTTGGTAGCGAGACCACGCTCGCCAATGTATTCGTTAGCCCACTCCATGTTGAGGGGTTCTTGAGTAATCTCACCTTTGGTGAGATCGACACGTAAAATCTTGCGCTGCCATGACATGTGATTTCTCCTTCTAAGGTGTTTTATGAGTGGGCGCGAACGGCGGAATCACGCATCTTGTCGTAGCCGGTCCAGTCGGCCTCAACGTACGTAATCGCATCGGTTGGGCAAACTTCCGCGCACTGCGGGTCGCCGCCGCAAAGATCGCACTTGGCGACTTTGCCGCTGTCGGATTCGTAGTTAACGGTTCCGAACGGACACGCGATCGTGCAAACCTTGCATCCAACACACACGTCGGGGTTGACCTCTTTCGCACCGGTAGACAGGTTGACCGTGATCGCTTCAACCGGACAGGCGTGCATGCACCACGCTTCTGCACACTGGGTGCAGGTGTAGGGAATCGATCGTTTGCCGTGTTCGAATTCAAATATCTTGATCCGGGACTTTGCAGGATTGAATACACCTTCGTGCTCAAACGAACACGCCATCTCGCATTGCAGACAGCTTGTACATTTGTCCGGGTCTATCACTAGTGCCTTATGCATGGTTGCCTCTTTAGACATCAGTTACGATGCTCAGGATGTTGCGTGGTTCGAACGCGGCGGCTCGAAGCCTTGTCTCAGGATTTCGCGTCTGGAAGCACTGATTGTACCGACGCGGACTCGTCCGGGCAGTAAAAATCGACTCATCGCCTCATGCTTTGGCAGCGGATTTCGCAGCATGCCTCCAGACCCCGACACGATAGTGCCTCAGGCCGAATCACAGGTGCGCCGGTTGGCCGTCCGTTGCATAGTCTCGCCATGGCTGACTTCATCTTCATGCTGACTCGATCTGACCAGACCGTGAGCGACTGCCTCGAGACAATTGACGCAATCGGCAACGTCGGTGTCGCACACATTGGATTCAAGGACGTCGGCGTCGACATGGATACGCTCTACGAACTGAACACCCGAATCAAACAGGCCGGCGCAACGAGCTACATGGAAGTCGTCAGCACCGACAGTTCAAGCGCGCTGCGGAGCGCTCGTGCGGCAACAGAAATTGGCGTCGACCGACTGCTGGGCGGTGTTGATGTAGCGGAAACGCTTGAGATCATCGGCGACAGTCCGATCGAATATCTGCCGTTCGCCGGAATACCGCGGGGACACCCGACCGTACTTGGTGGCAGCCCTGATCGCATCGCCAGTGATTGCAGAAAATTCACTGAACTGGGGTGTGCTGGCGTGGACCTGCTCGCCTGGCGCGCAACCGAGGCCGATCCTGAAGATCTCATCCGGGCGGCGCGATCGGCGACGGATGGCAAACTGGTGATTGCGGGCAGCATCGATTCGCCAAAACGCATCCGAGCACTGATCGCCGCGGGCGCGGACGCGTTCACTATCGGCACCGCGGTATTCGACGGAAGCTTTTCTCCCGACAAAGGTTCCATCAATGCCCGACTGCGGGATGTTCTCGCAGCCTGCGAGGCCGCCTGAAAACGACCGCCGCGTGTCAGCTGTAAATGTCAGCTCCCAGCGCTGTCTTTGTCCTGTCCCACTCACTGCGCTCGAGCACTTTAATGTCGTATCGCGCGATCAGCTGATCAAAAGCGCCCTCACGCTTCTCGTAGTAGCGGGTGAGATGGCCATCGCGCGCCTCAACACTCACGTCGTCGCCGGGATCGATAAACTCATCGACCGCGCGCGCACCGCTTGGACTCATCACCGTCAGGACGTACTGCCATCCATGGGTAAACGTCTTGAATCCAAACAGCTGCACGAGAATCAAAGTACAGACTAAATAAGAGTCTTCAGTTCAGTTTCAGGTCGAGCGCCGAAATGACTGATCACTTCGGCTGCCGCAATACCACCGAGTCGAGCGCACTCGGCGTGATCTTTACCATGAGTGAGCCCGAAGAGAAATCCGGCGGCGTAAGCGTCGCCTGCGCCGGTCGTGTCCACCACTTTGGAGACTTTTTCAGCGGCCACGGCAACCGTGGCGGAACCCGCCACCACGACCGAACCTTCGGCCCCACGTGTCAGCGCAGAGATGCCGCACTCTTCACGCACCATATTGGCTGCGTCATCAAAGGAGTCTACCTGGTAGAGCGATTTGATCTCGTCCTCGTTTGCGCAAAGGACATCCACGTGCTCTTTGATAAACGCTCTGAATTCATCACGATAGCGATCGACGCAAAACGGATCCGACAGCGAAAGAGACACCTGTCGCCCTGCGGCGTGAGCAGCGTCAGCCGCTTTAAAAAACGCTTCTTTAGCCGCCGGTGGATCGAAGAGATAGCCTTCCAGATAGGTCACCTGGGAGTCAGCGATGATCCCGGTGTCCACATCATCCGGGCCAAACGCCACGCACGCACCAAGATAGGTATTCAACGTGCGTTCGCCATCGTTGGTCACCAGCACAATGCAGCGCGCGGTAGCCGGACCCGAAGTAGCCGCCGGCGTGCTGTACTGAACGCCGATCGCCTTGAGATCGTGAGAGAAAATATCGCCGAGCTGGTCGTCGCGAACCTTGCCCATAAAAGAGCCAACGCCACCCAGCGAGGCCAGGTCAGCGACGGTATTAGCCGCTGATCCGCCCGAGGCTTCGATCGCCGGAGGAATTTTTGAGTAGAGCGTCTCGGCCTGGTCCGCATCTATAAGCTGCATGGCACCTTTGTTGAGGCCTTCGCTCTGAAGAAAGTCATCTGGCACATTTGCGAGTACATCGACAATTGCGTTGCCTATTCCGGCCACGTCGTATTTTGCATCAGCCATCTATCACACCCGGTAGAACTGGTTATTGTTGAATTCGATTGGATACTGGGTGCGACCTTACCGCTCAGTCATGACCGCGTGCAATCACGTATGACTCATCGTTAAACCACAAACCATCGTGTCGTTTAAGCACTTCGTGAACGATGTCCAGATATTTACCGTCAGACATGGCTTCGCTGATACGGTCATCGTCCATCTGGGCCACATAAACCGCAGCATTCCACGCCGCCATGGACAAAGAGGTCCCGATGTTGTCACCCAGATCCGACGCCATCGTGTGCAGCTTGTAGTTGAACAGTGCATCAGCGTCGGGCATGGACAGAAATTCCAGTCCAAGCTCTTTGGCGTCTGTCATCTGCGTGCGTGCTTCATCAAAAATCGCATGGCGGTTAACGGCAAACGGATTCTCGTCTGGCCAAACAGCATTGACAATTTCCATACCCGGATCGTTGCCATAGGATTGAATCGCGATGAGCCGGCCGCCTGGTGCGAGCGCCCGGGCAAGAGGTGCGATGACATTTTTCACCTTGAATTGCGGCCCGGTCCGCGCGCGATAAGGCTGGGATGCAATCACAAGATCGTATTCCCCGGGCCAGTGGCCAACCTCGGGAATCAGCGGCCGTAGCAAAAACTCGCGATCCTTCCGATACACCACCGTTACCGCCGGATGGTGGTACAGCGGATTTCCGGTTTTCTCACTGGTCCTGACCTGCCAGTCGTTGGCAAGCTGAGGATCCATCGCTCTTATCTGCTGCTCGAACTCGTGGGCGCTGTCGCCTTCCAGAGCGACTTCCGTAAACTTCAGCGCCTCGGCTTTTTCCGAGGTCGACGGCGCAAGCTGCGGTGCTTCGCGATAAAGCATGTTCGTCAGCACCATGACAAATTCCGGGTGCTCCTGAAACCGGTCGGCCATTCGAGTGATGCTCTGGCGTGCATCCTCAAGCGAAATTTCCTTACCGACGACGACAACCGGTACATGCTTGAATCGCACATGTACGTGCCGTAACACGTGGTCGAGCACGGTGCCGTCCCCGAGTCCGGCGTCAAAAACCCTGAACGCACCGGCCCCGGGCGAAATCAGCTCCAGCTCACGACCGATCCGCTGCGCTACATGCCACTTTTCAGTGGTTGTGCTGACGAACATTCGATAACGCTCGCGGCTGTCAAAGAACCGTGTCTCGGCTGCTGTTGCCATCAACTTTTCCTCGCTGGTGAGTTCGGCGCCTGCACGGCAGGCCCGAATCGCGTCCGTGCAGATCAGCAGCCGGTCAAAATCCTCACACCGCGGCCCGCACACCGGTCGCGGCATCATCCAGCAATCGCCACAGGTAGTCAGCAAAACTCCGACGAACCACCACGTTAAACCCGGGGTTCGCGATCGGATCGGGCCTGGCGTTGTCGAGCCAAACGGTTACCGGTATGTGACCAAAATGTGTCTGCGCACACTGACCGGTCCCGAACACTCTTGAATGGAGATCCAGGGGGCAACCGCGCGCCAGGACGTCACGAGCGTGAGTGCCGCTGACGTAGATTACTGTCTGTGCGCTGCTGACATCGACGACAGAAACATGAGCATCAGCGGTCAGACGATCGAGGTCCGCGACTCGATCTGCATCTTCATCGCTGCGATGAATGAGCAGCCACTCATCCGGTCCGGTCCATAACGCTATGCCGGCTCCTTCGACGCTTACGGTGTTCGCTTGCTCCGGCAGATCAACACCGAACACCTGTTTCACGCTCGGGTTGAGACTATTGAAATCACCGCGAAGGTTCAGATGCCCAAGAAAAGGACGTTCAGCCAGACCTATAACATCGTTGGCAAGTTCGTCTTTGACGCACTGAACAAGCGGACTGTTGCGCCGCGCTGTTTCGGCCGAATTCGGTTGACTAGACATTTTGACGATCTCCCTTGGGGTCGTAAAAGACCGAGTCGACGATAGTCGCTTTCATCAACCGGCCATCGATCAGAGGCGCGAAGACAGACTCGCCCTTCATTCGTCGACCGTCTTTTACGAGGGCGAGTGCGATCGACCGATTCAGAGAAGGACTGAAGTAGCTCGACGTAACGTGCCCGACCATAGGCACCGGTGTCACCTTGCTGGGCACCTCAACAAGTTGCGCCCCCTCCGGCAGCACTTCGTGGTCATGCTCTGTCAGCAACCCGACAAGCTGCTTGCGATCTTCACGGACCGTATCCGACCTGAACAACGAGCGTTTGCCCAAAAAGTCTTTCTTCTTCGACACAACCCAGTTCATGCCAAGATCGATCGGCGTCACTGAACCGTCGGTGTCCTGACCAACAATGATGAAACCTTTTTCAGCCCGTAACACGTGCATCGTTTCAGTGCCGTAGGGCGTGATGCCGTACTTCTCGCCTGCGTCCAGAATGTGTTGCCACACCGCCAGCCCATAATTGGCGGGCACGTTGATTTCGTAAGAACGCTCTCCTGAAAACGAGATTCTGAATACTCGCGCCGGCGCTCCGGCGACGCGTCCCTGCCTGAATGTCATAAACGGGAACGCGTCATCGCCGTAGTCAATGTCTTCGGACAGCTCTTCGCAAAGCGCGCGCGCCTTCGGGCCCGACAGCGAAATCGTTGCCCATTGATCGGTGACCGATGTGAGGTAGACCTCCATTTCGGGCCATTCCGTCTGCAGCCACTGCTCCATCCAGCCAAGCACATGGGCGGCTCCGCCGGTAGTTGTGGTCATATAATAGTGATCATCGGCTATTCGCGCGCTGACGCCGTCATCCATGACCATGCCGTCTTCATGCAGCATCAATCCATAGCGACAGTGTCCCGGCTTGAGTGAGCTGAACATGTTCGTGTAGATGCGATCCAGAAACGCACCGGCATCGCGCCCTCGAACGTCGATCTTGCCGAGCGTCGATGCGTCCACCACACCGATGGCATTTCGAGTCGCCAGACACTCACGCGCAACGGCTGCATGCATGTCTTCGCCATCCTCTGGATAAAACCAGGGACGCTTCCACTGTCCGACGTCTTCAAACTCCGCGCCGCGCTCTTCATGCCAGGGATGCATTGGTGTCTTTCGAACGGGATCGAAAAATTCGCCAACTCCTCTGCCGGCCCAGGTGCCAAACGTGACCGGGGTATACGCCGGCCTGAACGTTGTTGTACCGGTCTCTTCGATCGTCTGACCCAGGGCCTTTGCCGCGATTGCCATCCCGTTGATGTTGCCGAGCTTGCCCTGATCGGTACCGAAACCGAGGAGCGTGTAGCGCTTGACGTGTTCAATGGAGCGAAAGCCCTCGCGTACAGCCAGCCTTATGTCGGCGGCGGTTGTGTCGTTCTGATAGTCGAGAAACTGTTTGGGACCGCGGCCGGGCTCCTTGGGAGCAGGCACCAGCCACAACGGCTCAAGCGCGGTCTCGGTATTCGTCGCGACTCGTGCCTCGGCTTCGACCGAAGATGATGCGTCGTATCCACTGGCCGCAGCGGCGCGGACGCCCGCCGCGGCACCTTCACTCAGGCATTCATGCAGCAAAAAATCTCCATTGCACGCGCCCGCACAGATCTGCGACTGCACCGCGACACCGGGGACGAAACTCGCGCTGACGTCGTCGTAACGCGGGCGCCCGCCACTCTGTGCATGCAGGTGAACGACCGGACTCCAGCCACCGGACATCGCAACCACATCGCAGTCGATACGCCGGGCACTGCCTGACACGGTTCCGTCGTCTGTCAGGGCGTGGACATCCACGGCCTTGACGCCCCTCGCCCCACGAACGCTGGAAACAACCGATGAAGTGATGAGGTCAATGCCGGCCGCCTTTATCTCGTCAACCGGAGCGCCTGCCCCCCGGGCACGCGAATCTACCAGCGCTTTCACGCTGACTCCTGCGGCATTCAGATCCAGGGCAACGCGATAGGCAGAATCATTGTTCGTAAAGACAACAATCTCGGACCCTGGAGAAACACCATAGCGATTGACGTACGTGCTGACGGCCGAAGCGAGCATCACACCCGGACGATCATTGTTGCCAAACACCAGCGGCCGCTCGAGAGCGCCAGTTGCGATCACAACCTGAGCCGCACGGACCCGCCACAACCGTTCGCGCGGAAGACTTCCTGCGCTGTCCGTATCGAGATGATCCGTGACGCGCTGCGCGAGATTGAGAAAATTGTGGTCGTAGTAACCGAACGCCGTCGTCCGATCAAGCATCTGAACGTCGGGGTTCGAAGCGAGTTCCGCTACCGCCGCTTCAATCCAGGTCGCTGCCGGCTGTTCGTTTATCAACTCGGTTGAACCCAGCAGGCTTCCTCCGAATTCGCTGCTCTCGTCGACTAGCAACACCCGCGCTCCCGCGCGTGACGCCGACAGCGCTGCGGCCAGACCTGCAGGTCCACTACCGACGACAAGAACGTCGGTGTGAGCGTTGACCTTTTCGTAGTAGTCAGGATCCGGCTGATCCGGAACCTTGCCCAAACCCGCGGCCGCGCGGATGATTTTTTCGTAGCTCTCCCATTTGGTCCGTGGCCACATAAACGTCTTGTAGTAAAAACCCGCCGGCAGGGCCTTGCTGACAAGTCCGTTGATGGCGCCGATATCGTAGTCGACGCTTGGCCAGCAGTTCACGCTTGATGCCACCAGTCCCTCAACCAGCTCAACCTGAGTCGCTTTGGGGTTAGGCACTGTGCGATCACCTTCGAACAGCTGAACGATCGCGTTCGGCTCTTCGGCTCCTGCCGCAAGCACGCCACGGGGCCGGTGATACTTGAAACTTCGACCAACGATCGACACCCCGTTCGCCAGCAGTGCGGACGCAAGCGTGTCCCCTGCATAGCCGGTGAGTGATTTTCCGTTGAAGGTAAAACTGATGGGCCGATCGCGATCGATACGTCCACCGCTGTCCAGTCTGCGACCGCTCATGACGTACCCTCCGCATGTTCTGCTGCGGGAGCACTGTCACCGGGTTTGTAGGTCGCCGAGATCTCGTAGGTGACGTTGTCACGCACCGCATTGAACCAGCGCCGACAGCCGGCGCTATGCACCCACTGTTCCAGATAACGTCCTTTGGTGTTTTTGCGCATGAAGAGGTAGTCGGCCCACTCGTTGTCAGAAAGCGCTTCAGGCTCAACGGGACGAACGATATGGGCCTCGCCACCGTAGCTGAATTCACTCTGGTCGCGCTCGCCGCACCAGGGACAGTCGATAATAAACATCAGTGTGCTACCCCCGCCGCGCCGTGCTCGTCGATAAGAGCACCCGAGACGAATCGGTTTAACGCAAACGCCTCGTTCAGTTCATGAGGGCGGTCCTGGGCAATCGTGTGCGCAAAAGCCCAGCCGGATCCCGGCGTTGCCTTGAAGCCACCCGTTCCCCAGCCGCAGTTGAAGTAAAGTCCTTTGACATCGGTCTTTGAAAGAATCGGGCACGCGTCGGGCGTCACATCGACGATACCGCCCCACTGACGCAGCATTCGAACGCGGCTGAAGATCGGAAAGAGCTCGCAGATAGCGGCGATATTGCCCTCAATAATCTCCGAACTCCCGCGCTGACCATAGCCGGTGTACGCGTCGATGCCGGCACCGATAACAAGTTCACCCTTGTCCGACTGGCTTACATAGCCGTGGACCGCGTTCGACATGACGACCGTATGAAGTACCGGCTTCACCGGCTCGGACACCAGCGCCTGAAGCGGGTGACTCTCGACCGGCATCCTGATCTCGGCCATGTTCGCGATCACACTCGAATGGCCGGCGGCCACCACGCCAACCTTGCGAGACTTGATAAAACCCCGAGATGTTTCAACACCTGTAACCCGGCCATTGTCACGACGGATGCCGGTGACTTCGCAATTCTGGATTATGTCGACACCATAAGAATCCGCGCCGCGCGCAAAACCCCAGGCCACCGCATCGTGACGTGCAACGCCACCTCGGGGTTGATATGAGGCGCCGAGCACCGGGTAACGGCTGTCTTTTGACGTATTCATGATCGGGACCATCCGCTTCAGGTCCGCAGGTGTGAGCACTTCGCTGTCGATTCCGTTCAGGCGATTGGCGGCAGATCGCCGATAGATGTCCCGCATATCCTGCAGGTTGTGCCCGAGATTCATCACACCGCGCTGGGAGAACATGACGTTGTAGTTGAGATCCTGGGACAGACCTTCCCAGAGCTTCAGCGACTTCTCATAAAGATGTGCGGCTTCATCCCAGAGGTAGTTGGAACGCACGATCGTGGTGTTGCGGCCGGTGTTACCGCCGCCGATCCAGCCTTTCTCCACAACCGCCACGTTGGTGACCCCGTGCACTTTCGCAAGGTAGTACGCGGTTGCCAGTCCATGTCCGCCGCCGCCAACGATGATGACATCGTATTCCGGTCGCGGCTCGGGACTGCGCCAGGCCTGGGTCCAGTTTTCGTGGTGAGAAAGCGCGTTACGCGCCAGCGACCAGACTGAATACTTTGTGCCCGATCCGGGCCCCTGCTTCGCCATGATTTATGCCGTCGTGAAAAATCGTTTTGTTTGAAAATACGAGCGCCTGATGCCGTGCCCGTCCGCGGATTCGGTCAGGTTCGCCGGGCGCGAAGTTTAGCGTGTAACAACCGCACCGGTCTTTACCCAATGACGACATCGGGAAATCTTCGGTTCAAATACGGCTCCAGTTTTCGCTTCGGTACCAATACCGAACCCGGCTAGCACTCGATGACGTTTACGGCGAGGCCACCGCGAGAGGTTTCCTTGTATTTTGTCTTCATGTCGGCGCCGGTATCGCGCATCGTTTTAATCACCTTGTCCAGAGAGACAAAGTGAGTGCCGTCACCGCGTAACGCCAGACGTGACGCGTTTATGGCCTTGGTCGCAGCGATAGCGTTCCTTTCTATACAGGGCACCTGAACCAGCCCGCCTACGGGGTCACAGGTGAGCCCGAGGTTGTGCTCCATCGCGATCTCGGCGGCGTTTTCAACCTGTGCCGGTGTTCCACCACTCACTTCGCACAGCGCACCGGCTGCCATGGAACATGCGGAACCCACCTCGCCCTGGCAGCCAACTTCGGCTCCGGAAATCGAAGCATTGGTTTTGTAGAGCACACCGATCGCTCCCGCCGTCAGCAGGAATCTCACAATGCCGTCGTCGTTAGAGCCCGGAACAAATCGATCGTAGTAGTGCATGACCGCAGGAATTATCCCGGCCGCGCCGTTGGTGGGCGCCGTCACAACGCGACCTCCCGCAGCGTTTTCTTCGTTGACGGCCAGTGCGTAAAGGTTAACCCAGTCAATTACCGTGAGCGGATCAGCGAGAGATTTTTCCGGGTTAGCCGACAGTGCATGATGAAAATCCGCGGCGCGTCGTTTGACATGGAGCTTTCCGGGCAGGTAGCCGGTGTTAGTGATGCCATTGACAACACATTCTTTCATCACCGCCCAGATGCCCAGAAGCCCGTCTCTTATTTCGGTCTCCGTGCGCCAGACCCGTTCGTTCTCGAGCATAAGGCTACTGACAGAAAGGCGCGTCGCCTCGCACCGCTCCAGCAGTTCAGCGCCACTTGAAAATGGATGGGGCAATACCGATTCATCAGCGACAATCTTCTCGGCGCCAGCGGCCCCGTCATTAACCACGAAGCCTCCACCTATGGAGTAGTAGTCACGCTCGCTCAGCGTTTCGCCCGCACTGTCGAATGCATAACAGCGCATGCCGTTGGGATGAAACGGCAGACTTTTTCGCCCGAGAAACTTCAAGTCCTTCTTCATGTCGAAGGCCACTTCCCATGCCCCACCGAGTCCGACACGGCCGGTGGTTCTGACCCCATTGATAAACTCGTCGACCGCATAGGGATCCACGTCTTCGGGTGTTTCACCAAGAAGCCCGAGAACCACGGCCTTGTCGGAACCGTGCCCGCGGCCGGTTGCGCCGAGAGAACCATAGAGTTCGACCCGCACACGACTCACGTCAGCGACCAGATTGTCGTCCCGAAGGTGTTCGGCAAATCTCAAAGCGGCCCGCATGGGCCCGACGGTGTGGGAGCTTGAAGGCCCGATGCCCACAGAAAACAGATCAAAGACGCTGATGGCCATGAACCTTTACCTTGCTCGTTGATGCACGCTTGGCTTACTGCAGGCGAAACAAAGGCGACCGAAATAATCCGGTCGCCTTAAGATTTGTCACTGATCTGCGCGCTTAGCCTGCGGCCGCAACCGCATCAGAGGTACTGGAGCGATACACGGGAAAGCGAGAACACAGCTCGACCACCTGACCCTTGACGCGTTCAATCACAGCTTCATTTTCGTGATCGTCCAGAACATCGCAGATCCAGTGAGTCAGCTCGCTCATTTCCTTTTCGCCAAATCCACGTGTAGTCGATGCCGGCGTGCCGATTCGAAGACCGCTCGTCACGAAAGGCGAAAGAGGATCGTTAGGCACCGAGTTTTTGTTGACGGTGATATTGGCGCGACCGAGCGCAGCATCTGCGTCTTTACCGGTCAGATTCTTGTCAATCAGATCGAGGAGAAAAAGATGGTTGTCGGTACCACCTGAAACAATTTTGTAACCACGCTGCTGAAAAACATCAACCATCGCACGGGCGTTTTTGACTACCTGGCCCTGATAGTCGGCGAACGCCGGATCCATCGCTTCAAGGAACGCAACAGCCTTAGCGGCAATGACGTGCATCAACGGACCACCCTGGGTTCCAGGAAAAACCAGAGAGTTGAGTTTCTTCTGAATTTCGGGGTTCTCTTTCGCCAGAATCAGGCCACCGCGAGGCCCGCGAAGCGTCTTGTGTGTGGTGGTCGTGCAGACGTCGGCAATGTTGACGGGGCTCGGATAGTGCCCGGTCGCTACCAGTCCCGCGACGTGCGCCATGTCGACAAACAGATACGCGCCTACGGCGTCAGCGATTTCACGAAAACGCTGCCAGTCCACGACGCGCGAGTAAGCGGAGAAACCCGCCACGATCATTTTAGGCTTGTGCTCTCGCGCCAGCGACTCGACCTGACCGTAATCGATCTCCCCCGTCGCTTCATCCAGTCCGTACTGAACTGCGTTATAGATTTTCCCGGAAAAACTGACCGACGCTCCGTGGGTAAGGTGACCACCGTGAGCCAGGCTCATTCCGAGCACCGTGTCGCCCGGTTCCACCAGGGCCATGTACACAGCCGTGTTTGCTGACGAACCGGAATGCGGTTGAACGTTTGCGTAATCCGCACCAAACAGCTTCTTCACACGGTCTATTGCCAGTTGTTCGGCAACGTCCACGTATTCACATCCGCCGTAGTAGCGCTTACCCGGATACCCTTCGGCGTATTTGTTGGTCAGCACCGACCCCTGAGCTTCAAGCACGCGCGGGCTTGTGTAGTTTTCAGATGCAATCAGTTCGACATGCTCTTCCTGTCGCAGACGCTCGCTGGCCATGGCCTTGGCGAGTTCCGGGTCAAACGTGTCGATCGTGTCATTGGTGCTGAACATCAAACTTCTCCAGAACACATATAAAGAGGGTAGGAAAGACGACTAGATTCAATCAGGCGGCGCGCAGCCGCGATCGGACGCGAAGTGTAGCGGCAATCACGCAATCCGACGTAGTTTTTTGTTTAAATACTAGCCATAAACGGGGTAAATCCCGGGGACCCGGAAGCCAGTCCCGAGGGCCGCCAGATGGCGCAAACGCCGGGTTTCTCTAGTCAAACGCGCACCACATTCGGCAAATTCAGACTATCCGTGCAACCGAACCGAGAACCTCGACATGGCAATGCTCACCATCAGCGACAACAATGCGCTGAACTACGAACACACTGCGCCCACGACCGACAGCGGCGTCACCTTTGTCTTCTTCAACGCCCTGTCCGGGGACATCGCGCACTGGGAAGACGCAGTGGGCCCGATGGTCAGAGAGGCGGGTCACGGCACACTCGTCTACAACATGCGCGGTCAGGCAGGCAGTCCGTTCACACCGGGTACTGAACTTGGACCCGAGCTGATTGTCAGCGACGCAACCGCGCTGATCGCCCACGTTCAGCCTGTGCGACCGGTATTTGTTGGTCTGTCCATTGGCGGTCTTTTCGCAGCCCGTACCGCACTCGGTGGCGTACCGGCCGCAGGGCTGGTTTTTATCAACACGCTTCGCGAGGATGGGCCGCGCCTGCGATGGATCAATGATGCGGTCGTCCGCATGGCCGAAGTCGGTGGCCCTGATCTGCTCAGGGATCTCATGAGTCCGCTCATCATGAACGAAGGATGGCAGGCCGAAAATCGCGACATGTGTCTGACTGACCAGGGCTATGAGCCCATCGACCAGTCCACCGGCGTTTACAATCTGCTCTCGAGCGCGCGGTCGTCAGACTGGAACATTCCCTACGAGGAGCTGACGATGCCGGTGCTCCTGATAACCGGAATACACGATCGAGTATTTCGCGATCCACCGGTCGTTGACCGGCTGGCCGCCCGTATCCCGAACGCAACGCGTGTTGATTTCGACGATGCCGGACACATGGTGCCGGTTGAACAACCGACAAAACTCGGCAGCGCGATGATCGAATTTGCCAAACAGTGCTGACCGGCCGTGAGCCTGGCAGGGGACCGCTTCAGTCCAACAATGTGTCTCACCTGTTCGAGGGAGGTTTTCTGATTGCTTGACCGTGATCAGTCAGTCACATTGAGGCCTTGAGGTGATTCTTTGAACCTGCTGCATCAGTGCGTCACAACTCCATGCGCTGACGGGTCAATTTTGCGGACGGACAGTCAGTTGCTGGTGAAGCGGTTCACAGGCAACAGCCACGACAGACGCTTACACTCCCGGCTGTTCAGTTCGATGAAAGTCTGCAAGGGTCAGTCAGAGAGAAATTGCGGTTGCGGTTCACAAAGTTTCAGGGACGGGCTCTAAGGAAGGGCACTTCGGGAGGCCAGTGAACGATGAGAGCAAACGCAAGATGACTATCCCAATCAGAGCGCGGCTACCCCACCCCGTGGTTGGCAGCGTGCCGATCTGACCGGTTATCACGGACGATATGCCGGTCAGATCATTTTTTCCGCATGATCTGAGCCACCTTGAAACTGATAACGCATTCGTCGTTTTGATTACGCGCGCTGTAGGCAAGCGTCACGGTCCCTCGATCGGGACGCGATGACGATGCCCGAACGGCGACGACTTCGGCGGTCGTCTGCAGGGTGTCCCCGGGACGCACGGGAAGATGCCATCGCAGTTCATCGATACCCGGAGCACCCATTCCGCATTCGGCCATGGTCCCGGTGTCCCAGAACAGTCTGAACGTCAGCGCCAGAGTCTGAAATCCACTGGCGATAAGACCTTCGAACGGACCGCTCTCGGACCCCGGCACATCGACATGAATGGGCTGGGGATCGTAGACCATCGCAAAGTCGATAATCTGACTCTCCGTAATCGTTGCCCGACGGCTGAGAAAAATCTGGCCCGGTTCAAAGTCGTCAAAATAAAAGCCGCTCACGGTCTTACCTCCAGGTCATTGCTTGTTCTGCCAGCGCTTTAAACCCACAAGTGCACGTTGCTGGTGGTAGGCAAACTGGGTGGTCTCGTATTGATGCCGGTTTGCCACCGGGCACGCCAGTCTCGCAAGGCATGTGGCTGCACATGTTGAATCTCTGCCGAGCCTGAAATCGGCACATGTCTTTATCTCAAAAGTTCCAACAGCGTTCACAGCCCCGGCAGGACAGGCCGGGACACAGTCGCGACCGATGCACGACTCACAGGGGGACTCAGACGCGATCGGCTCTGTCACCGGCAACGGGATGCTGACGCGGACGAATGCGCGGTAAGCAAACCAGAGACCATACTCGGGATTAATGCCGAGTCCGAGTGGTGACGGATGAGACCAGCCAAGGTATTCGCCCAACGCTATCAAAGGGGCTGGTCCAGTGCCGGGGTAGGCGATTTCAAACTCGACGTCTGGCAGACAGTCGCGAAAGACACGCTCGACGGCACCAACCGTGTAGGCGTCAAAAGGCTCACTCGCGCTCAATGATGCCGAACTGCCCATTGCGGTGTACAGATCGCGCCCGCCGGCGGCGAGCAGCAACCCAAACGATGTCTGGTCCGGCCCAAGCTGCTGTTTCGCTGACGGTGGCAACGTTGCCGGATCAACGACGGCAACCAGATTGAAACCAGCGCCCTCAAACGCCCGCCTGGCCCGCTGCCAGCCCGGCTCGAAAGCACCTGTCAGATCGCTCGAATCATTTGAAATCATCAAACATATCTATCACCTTCACGTTCGATTGTCGCGTCGAGCCTGTAAACTGGGGTCTCTCCACCATCGACACATCACACTCACCCGGGGCAGCCATGGTTAACGGTCGATACACTGAACTCCAGGGACATCGAGGCGCCCGGGGCATCGCCCCCGAGAACACGCTGGCAGGCTTTGCCCGCACACTCGAAATCGGGGTTGACGGCATCGAGTTCGATCTCGGCATGAGCGCGGATGGTGAAATCGTGATCTGCCATGATCTGCGACTTAAACCGGAAATTTTCAGAGACAGCCATGGCAAGTGGATCGACGAACCCGGCCCGGTAGTCAACGAGCTGACGCTCGACGAACTGAAGAAGTTTGATGCCGGGCGTCTGAAACCCGGCTCCGACTACGCCGCTCGGTATCCCGATCAGCTGCCCGTTGACGGCGAAAGAATTCCAACGCTTCGCGAATTCGTCGAACTGGCCAACACGCTCGGCTATCGTGACTTCACGTACAACATCGAAGTCAAAGTCGAACCCGATCACGCGAACCTGACGACCCTGCCCGAACCATTCGCTATCGCGCTGGTCGAGGAGATGCACCGCCTCGATATCGCCGACAGGTCGGTGGTTCAGTCATTCTGGTGGGATCTACCGTCAGCGGTATCCCGAATCGATGACTCGATCCCGACCAGCTGTCTGTCGTCGGAACAGCCGTGGGGCGACAACATTTTGCGAGACCGCCAGAGTCCGTGGACCCGCCGGAACGTCGCTGACTTCGATGGCTCAGTCGCGGCAATGGCCGCCGATGCGGGAGCCACGGTCTGGGCGCCCTACTTCGCCGAGATCGATGCTCAGATCATCACGCAGGCTCAGTCAATGGGCTTGCGGGTCATCACATGGACGGTAAACGACAAATCCGACATGACGCGCCTGATGCAGTGGGGCGTTGACGGTATCATCAGCGATTACCCGGACCGCCTGCGTGAAGTCGCGGCGGAGCAAGGCCAGGAACTGCCGTAATGTCCGCCACAAAAACAGCTGACGCCAAAGTCAAAACTGTCTGATGTCCCGCGACCATCAGCCTCTTTTGCGCGTCCAGAATCTTGCCCTGGATTTCCAGCTGCACGGCGGCGTCATCCACGCAGTCAAAGGCATATCGTTCGACATCCCAAGGGGTAAGACCGTCGCGCTTGTTGGCGAGTCGGGGTCAGGCAAGTCGGTCACCGCCCAGGCGATCCTTGGAATTCTGCCGTCGATTGCGCGCATTTCCAGCGGACAAATCCAGTTTGCGGCGAATCCTGATCAGGCGCCGACGGATCTCGCCGCCCTCGATACCAACAGCGATCGGTTCAGGGCTATCCGCGGTGGTGAAATTTCGATGATCTTCCAGGAGCCGATGGTATCGCTGTCGCCATTACATACGGTTGGCGACCAGGTCAGCGAAGCGCTGTTTCTGCACCAGAACATAAATCACAGCGACGGTATTGCGCGCACCCGCGAAATGCTCGACATGGTGGGCTTTCCGGACCCGGACCGGGCGCTGCGCACTTACCCGTTTGAACTGTCTGGCGGTCTTCGTCAGCGCGCTATGATCGCGATGGCACTGGTCTGCCGACCTGCGCTGCTGATTGCCGACGAACCCACTACCGCTCTGGATGTCACGATACAGGCGCAAATCCTGAAACTGATTCGCGACCTGCAGGTCGAGCTGGACATGGCGGTACTGATCATCACCCATGATCTTGGGGTAGTCGCCAACGTGGCCGATGAAGTTGTCGTGATGTATCACGGTGAAATCATGGAGACCGGGAGTCGTGAAGAGATTTTCAACGACCCGCAACATCCTTACCTGAAAGCCCTGCACAAGGCGATTCCCCACTTCGACATGGAACCTGGTGAGCGACTCACGCCCATCCGCGAAGTTGAAATCGATCTCACGGCCATCGGCAGCGAGACGACGCCCTGGAGCGAAAGTGAGAAGCACAAGCCGCATCTTCGCGTATCCAACCTGAGCAAAACTTTTACGATCAAAAATCAGGGATGGACGTCATCGGAGTCGACCGAAATCAGGGCGGTGGACGATGTCAGCTTCGACATCAAACCCGGTGAGTGCTTTGGACTGGTCGGGGAAAGTGGCTGTGGCAAAACGACCCTGTCAAAGATGTTGATGCGAGCGCTTCGGCCCGACCGAGGCGAGATTATCTACAGCGATCGCGGTACCGAAATCGACGTGCTCGCGCTGGATGAAGAAGAACTTTTTTCGTTCAGACGCAAAATGCAGTTTGTCTTCCAGGATCCGTTCAGTTCGCTCAGCCCGCGGATGACTGTTTTTGACATCATTCGAGAGCCTCTTGTAATCCACGACATCTGTGACGGACAGGAGCAGATACAGCGAGTCCAGGAACTGATGAGCGTTGTCGGACTCGATCCGCGATTTCTTAATCGCTATCCCCACAGTTTCTCGGGAGGACAACGCCAGCGAATCGGAATCGCCCGCGCCCTCGCGCTGTCACCGGATCTTTTGATCTGCGATGAACCGGTTTCTGCGCTCGATGTTTCGATTCAGGCGCAAATTCTGAATTTGCTGAAAGATCTTCAGGCCGAGATGGGACTGACCTACCTGTTTATCTCGCATAATCTGGCCGTTGTGGACTACGTGGCTGATCGAATCGCTGTGATGTGTCGGGGCCATATTGTCGAGATTGCCAACAAGCGGGATCTGTTCAACTCTCCACAGCACCCCTACACCCAGGCATTGCTCAAGGCTGTGCCTTTTCCCGATCTGGCAAAACCTCTGGACTTCAGTGCTGTCGTGGGCAAGGCATACTCTGACCCGGCTGAATGGCCTGCGCCTTACGGACTCGCGTCGAATGATCCCGGGCAATTCATTAATCTCAAGCACGAACATCACGTGCGAGTCAGCGAACATCATGCAAAGTAAATTCAAGACCAGGCTCGCGAAGCTCTGTTGTTTCAGTTCGATATTAACCGTATGGATCTCGTTGATCGCAGCAGGCCCGGTCGCCCAGGCTGCCGACTTTATTGAAACACCCTACCTCGCCACTCGTGTTGAATCCGGCGATCTCCCTCCAGTCACCAACCGGGTGCCAGCCAAACCCGCGGTCGCGGCCTTTGATGGCAACAGCATGCAATCAGGAATGCATGGCGGGCGACTGCGCCTGCTGATGGGTAAGGAAAAAGACATTCGCATGATGACCGTCTACGGCTACGCGAGACTGGTTGCCTTCACACCATCACTGGAAATCGTTCCGGATATTCTCGCGTCCATAAAAGTAAACGAAAATCGCGAATTCATACTCAAGCTGCGACCGGGACATCGCTGGTCCGATGGCGCTCCTTTCACCAGCGACGACTTCAGATTTTTCTGGGATGACGTTGCCAACAACGATGTGCTGGCACCTCATGGCCCGCCGGTTCAGCTGCTGGTAGATGGAGAGCCGCCTGAATTCGAAACACCGGATGAGACCACCGTCATCTATCGATGGAAAAAACCCAATCCGGATTTTCTGGCGGCTCTGGCAGGCGCACGGCCACTTTATATCTACGCGCCAAAGCATTACCTGAAACAGTTCCATGGCGCTTACGCCGATGCGGATATCCTGAACGAGAAGGCCAAGGCCAAGGGCAAACGAAACTGGGCGAGCATCTACTTCAAACAGAACAAATCCTACAAACAGACCAACATCGACCTGCCGTCGCTCCAGCCCTGGATCAACACGGTAAAGCCACCGTCAGAACGCTTTATTTTTGTCCGTAATCCGTTTTATCACCGCGTCGACTCGAGCGGGAGACAGCTTCCCTACATTGACGAGATTGAAATGAACATTGCGTCGAGTTCGCTGGTGCCCGCGAAATCCGGCGCCGGTGAATCCGACCTGCAGGCGCGATATCTGCGACTCGACAATGTTCCTTTCCTGAAAGAAGGCGAAGCCCGCAATGATTTCAGTGTAAAGCTATGGAGCCAGGCGCTCGGTTCCCACATCGCGCTGTACCCCAACCTCAACAGCAACGACGAAACGTGGCGGTCGCTGGTTCGAGATCCTCGATTTCGGCAGGCCATGTCATTGTTGATTGATCGTGAGGAAATCAACCAGGTTGTTTACTTCGGACTTGTCACCACGGGTGCCAACACTGTTTTACCGATCAGTAAACTGCACAAGTCCGACTATCAAACTCGCTGGGCGACCTACAACGTCAAAAAAGCGAACGAGCTGCTCGACGACATGGGTCTGGTCAATCGCAACAAAAAGGGAATCCGTCTGATGCCAGACGGACGCCCGCTCGAGATCATTGTTCAGACCGCTGGCGAAAGTACTGAAGAGACCGACATTCTTGAGCTGATCCATGACAGCTGGCGAAAGGGAGGATTGAAACTCTTTTCACGCCCGTCCCAGCGCGAGGTATTTCGCGATCGCGTCTATTCCGGTGAAGCCATGATGGCGGTGTGGTCGGGGATACCCAACGGTCTGCCAACACCTGATCTTGCGCCAAATGACTTTGTGCCCTCGAGTCAGGAGCAGTATCAATGGCCAAAGTGGGGGCAGTTCTTCGAGACCCGAGGCGGGGCTGGCGAAACACCGGATATCAAAGCCGCTGTCGACCTTGTTGAACTAGACAGAAAATGGCGTGCCGCAACCTCCACCGCAGAACGCGAAGAGATCTGGCACCAGATTCTCGAAATCCACGCGGAACAGGTGTTCTCGATTGGCATTATTCAGATGGTCCCGCAGCCCGTCGTCGTCTCGAACCACCTGCGTAACGTCCCGGAAGAAGGCGTCTACAACTGGCACCCCGGGGCATTCTTCGGGATGTACCGCCCGGAAACTTTCTGGTTTGACGAGAAACGTCGTTAGCCATGCTGCACTACGTGTTTCGCCGTCTGCTGATGATGATTCCCACCCTGGTGGTGATCAGCATTCTGGTGTTCGTGATTATCCAGCTTCCGCCCGGTGACTATCTTGAAAGCCATATTGCAGAGCTTCAGTCCCAGGGCGAATCCGTTGATCCGCAAAAGATTCAGTTTCTGCGTGAGGAGTACGGCCTGGATAAACCGATGTGGCAGCAGTACCTCACCTGGGCAACGGGAATGTTGCGCGGCGACTTCGGGTATTCGTTTGAATATGATCTACCGGTCAGTGAGGTGGTCGGCGACCGAATGTTCCTGACGGTTCTGATATCACTGATCACGGTTATCTTTACCTGGGCTATAGCGTTTCCGATCGGAATCTATTCCGCCACCCATCAGTACAGCTGGGGTGACTACGGACTGACGTTCCTCGGATTTATCGGACTGGCCACCCCGAATTTCCTGCTCGCCCTCGTGATGCTGTACTTCGCAAACATCTGGTTTGGAACGTCGATTGGCGGATTGATGGATCCGGAATACATCGACCAGCCGTGGAGCTGGGACAAGCTCAAATCGGTACTCGCACATCTCTGGATCCCCGTTGTTGTCATCGGAACCTCCGGCACTGCCGGGATGATCCGCAGGCTACGTGCCAATCTGCTTGACGAATTGAAGAAGCAGTACGTGACCACAGCGAAGGCCAAGGGTCTGAAGCCCACCAAACTGGTGATGAAGTACCCGCTACGAATGGCGCTCAATTTCTTCATCGCGGACATCGGCTCACTGTTGCCGAGCATTATTTCAGGCGCGGAGATTGTTGCCATCGTGATGTCACTGCCAACAACCGGGCCAATGCTCCTGTCCGCACTGCAAAGTCAGGACATGTACCTCGCCGGCTCGTTTTTGATGTTTCTCGCAGTTCTGACCGTAGTCGGCGTGCTGGTATCGGATCTGCTGCTCGCGTGGCTGGATCCGCGCATCCGTCTTCAGGGTGAGGCATCGAAATGAGCGATCGCTACGTTTCCCAGGCACCTTTTGATCCCCAGGCGGCCGAACGTCTGACGCCAGCTCAGGAGACCGTCTACATGGCTTCCCAGTGGAAGCTGATGTGGTGGAAGCTTAAGCGTCACAAACTGGCCATGTGGTCAGCCGCGATTTTATTCGTGCTCTACATGCTGGCGGGGTTTGCCGAATTTTTTTCGCCGTATGAGCTTCACAGTCGCCACACGAAAACGATCTATGCGCCGCCCCAGTCGATACATCTTTTCAACGACGGCAAGTTCATCGGGCCCCACGTGCTTGGATACAACTACAAGCTCGACTTGAAGACCATGAAACGCCAGTACTCCGAAAACGAGGACGACGTTCAGAAAATCCGCTTTTTCTGTCGCGGCGACAGCTATCGATTCTGGGGACTGTTTGAGTCCGACGTACATTTGATGTGCCCGGCAGAAAACGGCTCGCTGTTTCTCCTGGGTACTGACCGACTCGGCAGAGACATGCTCTCGAGAATTCTCTACGGTGCTCGAATTTCGTTAACCATCGGTCTGATCGGAATCGCGATCAGCATGACACTGGGCATCATCATTGGCGGGATCGCCGGTTACTACGGCGGCTGGGTCGACTCGATCGTGCAGCGGACGATCGAAATCATTCGATCATTTCCCGAACTGCCGCTGTGGATGGCGCTATCCGCAATTCTCCCGGTAACGTGGAGTCCGCTACTGGTGTTCTTTGGCATCACCGTCATCCTGGCGATGCTGGACTGGACCGGACTTGCGCGCGCGGTGCGCTCCAAGCTGCTCGCCCTGCGCGAAGAGGACTACT
>CALHMG010000210.1 GCA_938034705.1 uncultured Gammaproteobacteria bacterium | reverse complement strand
TACTCGAAGCGCTGGGTGACGAGGGCTATCGCGACCTGATGAACGACTATCGCCGCTATGCGCGCATACTGATTGACCACGTTGCCAAGGCCGGGAGTTCCTGAAAAGATGGCTCGCTTTATCCGTTGTCTTGTTGTTCTGGCTGTTTTTGTCAACTTCGGTCAGCCTGTCCTGGCGGCCCAGCTCGATCCCGCCAAAATGTGTCGAGCGGGTACCGGCCGGTTTGCAACTGATTTCACGGTCTGCTCGGCAGCCATCGCGTCCGGTCAATATACCGAGCATGCTCTGGCCTCGTTATATCGACACCGCGCCAAGACGCTGCGGTATATGAACGACTGCCCGGCCGCGCTAAAAGATATCGACAAAGCGATAGAGTCAACCGCGTGGTCTGTTGCGGCCTGGGTTGAACGATCCAAAATTCACCAATGTGTAGACGATATGTCAGCAGCGCTCGCAGATACCGACAAAGCGATCGCACTGAATGAATTTGACTTTGAATCCTGGCGACAGCGCGGTATCGCGCAGTTCTACCTCGGTGATTTCGCCAAGGCGCAGGAAAGTCTCAGTCGCTCGATTTCGATAAACAGCTATAACTCCGAGGCATACGCCTTCCGGGCGCTTGCTGCTTTTGGGAATGACGAATTTGAGAATGCCGCCTGGGATTTCAACAGTGTAGTCGACCAGCAGTACGCGTGGGACATGACGGACCTGTGGCTTTATTTGAGTTCAAGTCGGGCGGGTCGTGACGCGTCGTCGATTCTCGAGCAAACCCTTGCGCATAGTGAGGGTGCGTGGCCTGCCCCTCTTGGCGCATGGCTCGCGCGTAGCGGCGATGCCGAGGTGGTGCGTCAGGCGGCCGCAGAAGCCAACAGCCTGCCAACTGCGCTGTATTTCATGGCCCAGCACGCGCTGATTGCCGGGAACGAGAAACAGGCGAAAGCACTGTTTGAGGAGATACTCGCCCTGAGTGACGACGTTCCGGGCCAGCCTGTGGTTGAACGGGTGCTTGCCGGGCGTGCTCTTGAGAAGCTTTAGCTCTTCACATCAGGCAGGTTCCACACGCACGCGTGGCGCTGCCCCAATCTGGACAGAGCACGGAGACAACAAGGCATGAGTCAGCGATTTGAGAACAAGGTTGCACTGATCACCGGTGCCGCCTCCGGCATTGGCGAAAGCACGGCACGACGCATTATCAGCGAGGGCGGCAAAGTTGTCGGAGCGGATCGTGATATGACTCGCCTGAACCGCCTCGCCTCTGAACTTGGCGACGGGGTGTTTTCGGCGATCGACTGCGACGTGACCCAGCGGGCATCAACGGAAGCCAGCGTCGCCCACGCCGTCGAGACGTTTGGCCGACTGGATGTTCTGGTTAATTCTGCGGGCATTTCACGTCGCAATGTCGCCGCTGACGCCGATTTTGAACAGGCGTGGGATCAGGTCATGGAGGTGAACCTGAAAGGGAGCATGCTCATGAGTCACGCCGCGGTCGACGCAATGAGTGACAACAGCCCGAGCGGTGGCTCCATCGTCAACATCGGTTCAATTATGAGCTTTCTTGTCTATCACGCCGACCTGGGGCTGTCCGATGGCTTTAATCCCTACCCGCACAGTAAAGGTGGCGTGATCCAGTTAACGCGGGATACCGCTGTCCACATGGCGTCGCGCGGCATTCGAGTGAATGCGGTTTGCCCCGGCTTTATCGACACGCAGCTCACGGAAACCCTTGGCGACAACCCCGATCTCTACAAGACGATCGAAAAGCGTCATCCTCTCGGTCGATTTGGAACCCCGGATGAGGTTGCCAACGTCATCACTTTTCTGGCTTCGGATGAAGCGTCTTTCGTCACCGGTGTGGCCTGGCGGGTCGACGGTGGTTACGTCGCGTGTTGATGCAGACTTACACTTAACGCAACTATCGCAGGGTTCTCACGCCATCCAGGCGCTGGGCCAGGCACCCACAACCAGGGGTGAAGCCAGGCCACGCAGCACGGCAATCACGCTGTTGCCGACGATAAGGCCCGTGCGGGGGTTGTCGGGCGTCGGGATGCTTCTCATATGCATCTCGAAAGCAGCGCTGTCTGCGTCTACCTGAACCGTGTGCAGGTTTCGGTCGACATCCGGGTCGGCCCAGATCTCAAGGCGTGTCTTGTCGGGACCCGCGCCAGCCAGCGCAACCGCGGCCGCAACGTTAACGTTGGCCGGAAATCCGGCTGCGCCTTCACGTGCGCTGCCCTCGAACACACGTGTTTTGGTTTTGATGCTGTGAACATCGATGTTGTTTTCGGTCAGATACGGCGCGCCATCCAGTCCTCTTGGGTGTTTGGTGGTGATCATGCGTACTTCATTGATCGTTCCCTGAGCGGCCGCCCGTAACGCATCAAGACCCAGAATCGCACCGCTCGGCGCCCTGATAGCCGCGCCCGTTTCCTGCGCACGATCCACCAGGTCCCAGTTCGACAACAGCGCCCCGATGGACAGAGGAACAAACGTCTTGCCCTGTTCTATGACGGGGATGGCGATGTCCCTGAACACTTTCGAAGGCGCGCACTCGACAACGACGTCAGCATGATCGGCGAGCTCACCCAGCTCAAGTATCGGTACCGGTTTGCTCAGGTGTGAAAGACGTTCCGCGGCCGCATCCCGGTTGTTTGCGCTTACGGCAGTCAGCGTCAGGCCCGGAATACCCGCATCGATTTTCTCGGCGACGCGTTTGCCAATAGCGCCGACCGACCCAATGGCTACCTTGAGTTCACGAGTCATGGTCTTAAATCCAGCTTGATTGATGGGGCAATGACGTCAGCAATTTCTGCATTCGACAGATTGCGATCAAGATTGTTGGCAGAAACACACGTCAGTTGTTTGACCCACGGATGCTTTTTCGAATCCAGAGCAAGTGTGGTTGTCCACTCCAGTATTGAAAGCGTCTGGGCAAGCATCTGTGTTGCCTCCCCGGCCGCTGCTACCTCGATACGGCGGGGTGCCTGAACCGTACTCTTCTCGTCCCATCGATGCGTTACCGTGAACGTGTCCGGTTCGATACGCGTCGAGTCGATATCCAGTGACTCGAGTCCGCGGAAGTTCATCTGGAACTGACAGCGAGATGAAAATTTGTCCAGTCGCGAAACATCCACCGGGTAGCCGCCCTGGATCCAGGTTGATTCGTAGCGATCGGACAAATAAAGCCGGCGCGTCACGGTGAGCGTAGAGCCCTCGCCCGCTCTGGCGCCGGCACGAACAACATCACCTGCGGTTTTCGTTACAGCATGGCGTGTGTCAGCACAGCCGACAAGCGCTGCAAGACTGACCACTGCGCCAGCGCGCATTACGTGTTTTACAAATCCCAACCGGGTCATACCCCAAATCCTCCATCAACCGCCGCATCGATCGCGGCGACAGCCTGGGCATCGAGCGGGCCCATTTCGCTGGCGGCGATCGCCTCGTCCAGATGGTCGAGTGACGCCAGACCAAACACAATGCCCGACATGTCAGGATGAGCGAGCGCATAGCGCACGCCGGTTTGTCCACGCGTTCCATGGGTCGTTCCGACGCTCGCGAATACTGCCGCAGCTCTTGCGGCATCAACGTCGACATCGGTGCCGTCCGCGACCATGATTTCTCGCCCGGTCCTTTTTTCTGTGGGGATCACGCCAGCGGCAAACACGCGAATGATGAACGAGCCCATGTCCTGAGCCTTCATGCGGCTGAGAATATTCCCGAAGTCCTGAACGCCACCCGCCGACGGCACGTCTCGACCGGCGCTTGAATTGAGCATGTTGTAGTAAACCTGAGCCGTATCGAACCGGCCGCTATCGACTACCTCAAGAATCGATGGTGTCTGCCCGAGCGCCGTGAACCCGTAGTGATCAAACAGCCCCTGACCTTTGAGACGATCGAAAATGTCGGCAACGCCTCCGTCACCAAGCACATCCGATACGCCAATCTTGCCGTCGCCGGTTTCGGGTACGATCTGGTTGTGGAGCTGAAACACCTCCACGCGATCAAGCTTGAGCCGTTCAAGACTTGCCTCAAGGCTGCGTTCGATCTGACCCGCGAGATTGCTCATGTTGTCAACGTCGATACGAACCTTGGTTGACAGCATCGGGGGAGATTCAACTTCTTTAAGCAGCCATCCCAGCGCGGTTTCCGATTTGCCATCACCATAAGTCGACGCGGTGTCTATCCAGTTGATGCCGGAGTCCAGCGCGCGCTTTAGCGCCGTACGACGCGTATCGTCGTCGGCGTCTATTAAGATTCCGCCTACCCAACCACCGCCGAACACGAGTTCGGATATGTCGAGGCCTGTCCTGCCCAGTTTACGAGTCTTCACGCGACACGATCTCCCTTTTTGACCTTCACGGTGCGATTGTCCACGGCGGGCAGCATTTTCGCGGGATCCCGGGTAACCACGACGTCGAGTAGCGTCGGCCGCCCGGTCTCCGCGAGCCCGGCCCTGATCGCGCTCGCGAGGTCGTCCGGTTCCTCTACTCTGATGCCCTGACAGCCGAGGCTTTCCGCGAGTACCGCGTAGTTGACCTCAGACAGGTCAGAAGACTGATAGTTGTCCTGGCCGTACATGAGGTGCTGGAGCGCTTTGACATAACCACTGGCAGCATTGTTGACAACGATCAAGGTAAACGCGAGTCCCATTCGACGGGCTGTCTCCAGTTCGCCCATTGTCATGTTGAAGCCACCGTCACCTGTGATGCTGACAACGGCGGAATCAGGCGCCGCCAGTTTGGCACCCATGGCTCCGGGCACGCCATAACCAATCGACGCGAAGCCCCTGTCGGGAACGAATCCGCGACCCGCTTTTTTGGTGTCGTATAACAGTCCGCCCCAGTGAGCGGCAAAACCGCCGTCGGCCACGAGGATGCCGTCTTCGGGCATCGCGATATTCAGCTCGTTGAGCATTCGCGCCATATTGATCGGCTTTTCGTCCGAGGTCATACGACCATGGACTTCGCTTCGCCAGGTGTTCATGCGGGTTGATACTTCTGTCGCGTATTGTTCGCGAGCGGTTCTGAGTATCTCCGCGTCGGCTTCCAGACCTTCGGTCAGATCGACGATCGCCTCGCGAGCGTCCGCCCACATGTCTACCGTGGCCGTTACGGTTCGGCCAAATTCTTCGCCGAGGATGTCGACATGAATCATCGGCACGTCATCGGGAATGATGGAATAACGTTTGGTCGCTATTTCGCCGAGCTTGCATCCGATAACGAGAAGGCAGTCTGATTTCTCAATCAGCCGGTTAGCGATTCGATCGTAACGACCAAACAGACCCGCCGACAGCCGATTGGTGCAGGATATTGCGCCCTTGCCTGTCATCGTGTGAGCGACCGGAATGTTCTGGGCGTTTGCCAGTGCCTCAAGCTCTTCGCAAGCGTCAGAAATATGAACACCGCCGCCAGCGAGAATGATGGGTCGTTTGGCCTCCCGCAGAAGCGTAAGTGCCTGATCCAGTGAGGTCCTTGATGGTCGCGTGCGCAGCGCAGGCGCGCTGACGTTTGCAGGCACCACGGTGAACTCGTTGCTGTCATAGGTCCATTCGGCGTGCGCGACGTCTTCTGGAACATCCAGCGCCACCGGGCCGGGTCGGCCGGACGTTGCAACCGCGAAAGCACGCTTGACGAGTTCAGGAATACGCGCGGGCGTTTCAACGCGAATAATTTCTTTAACCGCTGGCCGAAGAATGTCGAGCTGACGTGATTCCTGGGTCATGTTTTTCCAGGAGTAGTCGCGGTGACTGTCGCCGATGAGTGCCACCATCGGTGAGCCGGCGTTCAGTGCCTCGACCAGACCGGTTACAAGGTTTGTTGCGCCCGGGCCCAGCGTCGCGTCAACCAGACCGACTCGCCCGCTTACCTTGGCGTATGCGTCGGCGGCAAACGCCCCGCATCTCTCGTCATTGATCAGGTGGTGATTGAGCTTCAGTCGTCGCGCGGCATCGTAAAACGGCAGCAGCTGAAATCCGCCCATGCCAAACATCGGGCCACTTTCGTGAGCTTTGAACATTCGCGCCAGCGCTTCGCCACCGGTCATTTCCAGGGGTTTACCCATCGATAAATTCTCTTGTTGATTAATCTGGTTGACTAAAACGGGGTTAATCGCGATGTTCGTTTATGAACCGTCGCGTCTGTCGCGCACATTCCTTGCCGTGTGAAAAGACAATGCCATGTCGGGCATTGGGAAACACACGCACTCTGGAATTGGGTACCGCGTCACGCAGCGCCATCGTGTGTTCAAGATTGATGAAAGGACTCGAGTCACCGGCCAGCAGCTGCAGCGGCGGCTTGAGTCCAGCCAGCCGATCTTCGAGATCCACAGCGAGAAGCAGATCCGCGGCATCGAGCAGTGATTTTGCTTCGGTCCCGGCCTGGACGCGGTGAAACCAGTTCCACCGTGCCTTGTCGACCGCGCCATCGACAAAGCGTGCCTTCATCATCTGTTCGGACCAGATCGCCATACCGTCATTTTTTATAGTCTCGCGCCAGCTGTTCACACGCCCGAGGCTCGCGCCCCTGAATCCGGTCGACGCGAGCGTCAGTGTTTTAACTTTGCCGGGGTCTCGCAACGCAAGAAACAGCGAGATGGTTCCCCCAAGAGATTCGCCAACCAGGTGAAACGGGCCTCCGCCGGCTTTGTCCACGACCGCCAGAATGTCATCGGCCAGGTCGTCGAAACTCCACGCCCGCTTCGGATCGGTTACCGGCGACCGGCCAAAGCCGCGGGTGTCAAACCAGACCAGCTTGAATGATGTTGCGAGCGCGTCCAGCCAGTCGTGCCAGGTGTCGCTGTTGGTACCGACGCCGTGGCAGAAAACCAGCGTCTCCGGGGCGGTATTCCACGGTGGCGTCAGATCGATGTGATCCATCCAGAGATTTGCGCCGGGTCGTGTGATGTAGGCCATGTCGGTCAGGCCACGAGTTTGCGGATTGCGGATGCGATCTGATCAGCCGACACCTTTACTTCCTGCTCGAGCGGCGGTGCGTAAGAGATCGGTACTCGAGGGGACCCGATGCGCATAACGGGCGTCTTCAGGTCACCAAACATTTCTTCACTGACGGTTGCCGATATTTCAGCGCCGAATCCGGCAGCTTTGACCGCTTCGTGAGCGATCAGCAGGCGCCCTGTTCTCGCGACCGACTCAAACACCGCTTCCTTGTCCCAGGGCCACAGTGTTCGAAGATCAATCACGTCGACTTCGATGCCATCAGCCGCCAGCGCTTCTGCCGCCTCCATTGAACGGTGAACGGTGTTCGACCACGTAACGATGGACGCGCTGTCGCCCGATCGCGCAATTCGAGCTTTGCCAAACTCGATACACTCGCTGTCGGAGTCAGGCACGTCGCCTTCAAGCGCCCACAGGTCCTTGTGCTCCATGTATACGACGGGGTCGTCGCAGCGAATGGCTGTTTTGATCAGGCCCTTGTTGTCGGCCGGGGTTGATGGCATCGCAACGACAAGCCCCGGTATGTGTGCGTACCAGGATTCCAGTGACTGCGAATGCTGGGCCGCCGACGAACGCCACATGCCAACGGGTTCTCGCGCAACAATGGGAACGCGTGTCTGACCGCCAAACATGTAGCGTGCCTTTGCGGCCTGATTGACAAGTTCGTCCACGGCGCAAAGCGCAAAGTCCGAAAACCTCATTTCTACCACCGGCCGGGTTCCGTTCATCGCGGCTCCGACCGCCGCGCCCATGATGCCGGCCTCGCTGATGGGAGCATCGTATATTCGCGCAGTGCCGAACTCTTCCTGCAGCCCCTTGTACTGTCCGAAGACGCCACCTCGCCCAAGATCTTCGCCAAGCGCCCATACGGTGTCGTCCAGAAGCATCTCCTCACGAAGTCCGGCACGGCCGGCCTCGAGGTACGTCATTGTGGCCACGCAGGCCTCCATCAGGTGATTCTCTTTCGGGGTCTGATTGTCGCTGACTGGCCGGTGTGGGTGCAAACGCGTATGTTGCTGGCATGAACGAAAAGGCCCACGCGCCACTGCTCGGATGTCTGTTCATGTTGGCGTCTACGGTCCTGTTCGCATGCATGCATGTGACGGTGCGACTCGCATCCGAAACGATCGAACCTTTTGAAATCGTCTTTTTTCGAAATCTGTTCGGTTTTGTGGCGCTGACACCCTTTCTCATCCGATACGGCATGGGGCTGTTTCGAACATCACGTGTCGGCACGCACGCCTTCAGATCAGTGCTCAACGTTGTGGCGATGGGCGCCTTCTTCTATGCGTTATCGATGTCCCCGATGGCACGCGTCCAGGCGCTGACGTTTACCGCGCCGATCTTTACCATGTTGCTCGCAGCGGTGTTGCTGAAAGAACGCATTCGCAACGACCAGTGGATAGCCGTGTTCGTTGCGTTTATTGGCGCACTGTTCATCGTTCGTCCCGGGGTGTCGTCAATAGACCCCGGCACCCTTCTGGTGCTCGCGTCTTCGTTTGTCTGGGCGATGACGATGATCGTGATCAAAAAGCTGTCCGATACCGAATCGGCGCCGACCATTACCGCCTGGATGGTGGTGTTCATGAGCATATTTTCCTTGCCGGCTGCCCTTTCGGTCTGGAAAACGCCGAGCGGCATCGAGTGGGTTTATCTGATTGCGGCGGGGATTCTGGGCACCTTCGCCCAGATGCTGCTGACCCAGTCGTTCAGGGTTGCACCGGCAAGTCTCGTGCTGCCTTTTGATTTTGCCAAAGTCATCTGGGGTGCCACCCTTGCTTGGTTTCTGTTTGCCGAAGTCGTGCAGTTCTGGACCTGGATCGGCGCCGTGCTGATCTTTGCGACGGCCACCTGGATCACACTGCGTGAAAAACGCCTCGCCGCGAGCCGGCAGTGACACCGTTAACCCATTGCTTTCGCCAGTGCTGTTAAACTTCGCTGCTCCCGAACCTGTAATTACCTGACGTGGCACGCGACTACCTCAACCGAGAAAGAATCCTCGAAGGCGGAATCCGCAAGATGGCGGAGAGCAAGCCTGGGGTCATTCGCCTCATGACGGATGAAGACAGAGCGGCCTGGGTCAAACGCATCATCGAGGAGAACTCTGAGCCAAACGGGCTCTGGGTATTTGGGTACGGTTCACTGATCTGGAATCCGGCGTTTCACTTCGCCGAGCGACTGCGCTGTCGAGTCGACGGCTTCCGGCGCAGCTTCTGCATGTGGACGCTGCTCGGTCGCGGGAGCGTGGAACTTCCCGGCTTGATGCTGGGACTCGAGCAAGGCGGTTCCTGCACCGGCGTTGTGTATCGAATCGAGCCGGAGATTCTGGAAGTTGAGCTCGATATCCTGCTGCGCCGCGAGCTGATGTCCTACACCTACATCCCGACGTGGGTGCAGGCAGAGTGTGAAGGCCGGGACGTTCGGGCGATCACCTTCGTGATGGACCGTGACCATGAACGTTATGTCTGTGACGAGCCCGAGGAAAAAATGGTGCGACATCTGGCGACCGCGGTCGGTCCGCTGGGTCGTAACTGTGACTATCTTTATGACCTGGTCGAAACGCTGGAAGAACTTGAGTTCAGCGATCAGGAATTGGAAAGTCTTGCTGAAAAGGTCCGCGCGTATCAGCGAGCGCACGGCATCGACTGCGACGAGGGTCGTCAGGACGGCTAAGCCGCTAAAGGTCAGCTTGTGCTGAACGCGGTCACCGTTCCCGCGGTCTCTGATCCGACGTAGACCCCAAAGTCGAGTTCCCGGCGCTCTTTGAAGTAGCGCTTGACCATGGTTTCGAAACTCGGATGCGGCAGGTCACCGTAGGGAAAGTCGTTGCTGTCAAAAAACCGCAACGTCTCGGATTGCGCATGCGGTCCGGTAACTTCGCCCCGATAGTAGATTGCGTTGGTTTCATCCGCCTCTTTGAAAATCGAAAAGAGAAACATCGGGCCTACGCTCACGCCCAGTTCGGCAAAAAGGGCAACCAGGGATTCACGGGTGGCGTCATCGTCTTCGGACGTTTTGCCAACCGTCTGGGGCAAAGTCCACTGACTGCCTGCATCGGGTCGGACCATTAACACCTTGCCGTCATGATCAATAATCGCGCCAACCTGGGACTCGTTGTCGCGCGATGAACTCCGGGCAAGACCCAGATCAACATAGTTGCCCCGGCAATAACCAAGAGGTCTTTTCGGCGCATGATCAAACGCCGCTACCCGGCCAATCAGGATGGTGTGATCCCCCGCCTCAATCGTCTGCTCCGGCGTGCATTCAAACCAGGCCAGCGTGTTGTCCAGCAACGGCGTATTCAGCGTCCCCTCGCGCCAGCTGGCAACGTCAAATTTGTCCGCTGACTTCGACGCGAACAGTCCGGATATTTCGCGCTGGTCTTCACTGAGCACGTTTACGGCAAAAGACGACGCTTCGGTAAACACATCGTGGCTCCAGGCGCCTTTGCCGATACACACAAGCAGTAGCGGCGGGTCGAGCGATACTGACGTGAATGAGTTCGCGGTAAAACCGCGTGGCGTACCATCGGGTTCCCGGCACGTGATCACGGTGACGCCTGTCAGAAAACAACCGAGGGCATCGCGCAACAGACGTGGATCAGAAATTGACATTGGCAGAATTCGTCGCGGTTCAGCGCA
This sequence comes from uncultured Gammaproteobacteria bacterium, assembly GCA_938034705.1. Classification (GTDB taxonomy): domain Bacteria; phylum Pseudomonadota; class Gammaproteobacteria; order Arenicellales; family CALHMG01; genus CALHMG01. The sequence continues at coordinate 13,721 of CALHMG010000210.1, read as the reverse complement.
TCGTAAACGGGTCAGCCATGGGCTCACTCGAGGTGTTGATCCAGACGGTGCGGGTTCTGGTGTAGTCGGCGATGACGTCGATACCGGCTTCGCGACCGTATCCGCTTTGTTTGATTCCTCCAAATGGTGCGATGGGGGAAATCGCGCGGTAGGTGTTTACCCAGCATATGCCTGACTGAATCTTGCTCGACACGCGATGCGCCCGGGCGACGTCTCGGGTAAAGAGACCGGAACCAAGACCGAATCTCGACGCGTTAGCGCCAGCGACGGCCTCTTCCTCTTCGTCAAACTTCAGCACGCTCATCACCGGCCCGAACAGTTCGTTCTGAACCGAGGCGACCTGCTGGTCGGCACAGGAGATCAGCGTCGGGGCGTAGTAAAAGCCACGCTCCATCTCGGACGGTCGCGCGCCACCCACGACGACTTCGGCGCCCTGTTCACGACTGCGTCCAACGATTTCGGTAATGTTCTGGAGCTGGCGCGCAGTTGCCAGTGGTCCCATGTCGGCGTCCAAATCCAGCGGATCGCCAATCTTGACGGTTTTGGATCGTTCGGCGACGCGAGCAACAATCTCATCGTGCACGCTTGAATGCAGAAAGACCCGTGAACCGGCGACGCAGCTTTGCCCGCTCGCACCCCAGTTACCGGCGATAATTCCATTGACCGCACTGTCGATATCAGCGTCCTCAAACACGAGGATTGGGGATTTACCGCCCAGTTCAAGCGAGACAACGGCAAAGTTGTTTGCCGTGTTAGCGACAACGTGGCGTGCCGCATCCGGTCCGCCGGTGAATGCCACCCGCGCAACATCGGGGTGACTCGTCAACGCTCGACCGCACGGCTCACCGTAGCCTGTAATGACGTTGACGACGCCGGCGGGAAACCCGGCCTGTTCGATCAGCTTGGCAAACTCAAACATCGCAGCCGGCGCATCTTCGGACGCCTTGAGAACCACGGTACAGCCGGCGGCGAGCGCGGGCCCGACCTTGGTAGCGGTAAGAAACATCTGCGCATTCCACGGAACGACGGCCGCAACAACACCTACGGGCTCAGGTGTCGTGAACACATGCATGTCCGGCTTGTCGATGGGCAGCGTCGCGCCCTGAATCTTGTCCGCGAGTCCGGCGTAATAGCGATAGTAGTCGGCCGCGTATGCGGTCTGTGCCCGGGTCTCGCGCGCGAGCTTGCCGCTGTCGGTGGTTTCAGTGTCACCAAGCCGTTCGGCATTTTCGGCGATGAGATCCGCAAGCCTGTAGATGAGCTTGCCACGCTGGGTAGCCGTCATCCGTGACCATTCGCTGTCATAAAGCGCCCGATGGGCTGCCGCAACCGCGCGGTTCACGTCTTCCTCGTCCGCGACTGCGGCGGAACACCAGGGGTTTTCGTTCGACGGGTTAAGACTCTCGATAATCTCGCCGCTGTTCGCGTCAGACCATTGACCGTCGATAAACAGCTGATAGTGAGGAAGGTTATTCATGGGGCGATCCGCGTGTCTGGTCGATGATGTACAGGGTGCATCACAATCATAATGCAGGTAATCAAAATATTTCGCATGACAGATGCAGATTGCCCGAATCGACTAAAACATCGTCGTTTCAGGCTCACTTGAGCCTAGGCTCGCAGTGACTCAAGCGCATCGAAGTCAAAACTGATCCCGTGTCCGGTACGCATCGGGGCGTGCGCGTAGCCTTGATCGTCGAGTGTCAGCGGATGCTCGATGTAGTCGTTGAGTCCGAACCCGTGAATCTCCAGAAACGAACTGTTGGGCACGGCTGCCAGCAGGTGTACGTGCAGGTCGTGAACGCCATGGGACGTAACCGGCAGGTTGCTGGCTTCTGCATAGCGCGCAACCTTGAGCCAGGGCGTGATCCCTCCAAGCGTAACCAGATCAGGCTCGGGAAAGCTCACTCCGCCTCGATCGATCATGTTCTTGAATTCGTAGATGGTGTGAAAGTTCTCACCGGTCGCGATGGGCACTCCGCCCTCTCGCGCTATCACGGCGTGACCTTCGATATCGTCGGGGATAGTGGGTTCTTCAATCCAGACCAGATTGAGATCGCGAACCGACCTGGCTGCGCGCACGGCATGATCCACCGACCAACCCATGTTTGCATCTGCGAGCAGCGGAAAGTCGTCCCCGAGATGCCGACGCATCGCGGTTACCCGTTCGACGTCCTCTGAAAGAACTTTGCGGCCAATCTTCATCTTGATCGCGCTGAAATTGTCTGCACGAAAACCGTCTGCCTGCTCAAGCAGCGCGTCGATGGTGAACTGAAGATCAATACCGCCTGCGTAAGCCTGAACGCGGGTGTCATGACCGCCCAGAAAGCGCCAGAGAGGTTCGTCCGCCTTCTTTGCCTTGAGATCCCACAGCGCCACGTCTATCGCCGCCATGGCGAAACTCGCCAGTCCGCCGCGTCCGACATAGTGGACGTACCACCACATCTTCTCCCACAGTTGTTCAATACGAGATGCGTCTTCGCCAACAACGGCGTGACGCAGATCTTTGTCGATCAGACTGCGCATGGCGTCGCCACCGATATTTCCGACCGTGTAGCCATAACCCAGACCCTCGGCGCCGTCAGAATCGATAATGCGTACGGTAACCAGCGCAAAATCATGCATATCCCCGTGCGTCGAATCCGACAGCACTACCGGCAACGGGATTCGATAATGATCGACAATGAGTTTTTCGATAGTGGCCATATGCTGGTGTCTCGAACGTGGCGTAATCGGATAACGCCTATTTGGAAGGTGGCGCCAGTTTAATGAAGAAGACAAGGGGAAGCACAATGAGACATGTCAGCACAAAGAACATGAACGCGTCCACGAAGCCGATCATCATGGCCTGCCTGCCGATTTCAGAACCAATGCCGGCAAGATTGGGCCCCGCTTCAAGGCCCCAGGGCCCGGTCACCCACGGGTAGTTGAACTTCTCGTTAAACGGGGAAATATGCTCCGTCATTTCCGCGTAGTTGGTTTTGGTCATGCGCACGGCTACGACAAACGACAGAGAAATGTGGATGCTGCCGCCAATATTTCGCAACAGGTGATAGACCGCCGTACCCTCCGGCACCCACTCTGTTCGCAGCGTGGAGAATGTCACCATCGTAATGGGCACCCACAGCATCCCCACACCAAAGCCCTGCCAGAAAATCGGCCAGAGAAGATCGCGTATGCCAACGTTGACATCAATCTGCGCCATCGACCAGCCAGCCCAGGCCTGCATCAGAAAGCCGCAGAAGATCAGGACTTTGGGATTGAGCCGGCTTGCCCAGATCATGAGTATGAAGGCGAGACAGGTGCCGGTACCGCGCGCGCCGAGCATGAAACCGATCACGGCGTCCGGGTAACCGCCCACCTGCTGTAACAGCGGCGGTAACAGCGTCATCGGCGTGAAGTTCAGCATGCCAAAAATAAACACGATGACCAGACCGATCGAAAAGTTGCGATCTCGCAGCAGCGCCGGCTGCAAAAACGGATTCTTCGCGGTTGCCGAATGCGCAATGAATATATACAGAGCCAGCGCCGCCAAGGCGGCATAGGCCACGATTTCATGGCTCTCGAACCAGTCGCCCCGCTCGCCGCGATCGATCATGAACTGAAATGCCGCAAGCGCGATGGCCAGCGACAAAAAGCCGGTCCAGTCCAGGCGCAGTGGCTTGCCTCTGGCAGAGTCATGGATGTAAAGCCATGAACCGATAAACGCGATGATCGTGAATGGCAGGATCATGAAGAAGACCCACCGCCAGTTGTATGCCTCGCTGAGCATTCCGCCAACAACGGGCCCGACAACGGGCCCGAGCACGGCGCCAATGCCAAAAATGGAAATCGCAACCCCGTGCTGGGCTTTGGGGTAGCTTTCAAGAATGGTTGCCTGACTGACCGGCACCAGCGGCGCGCCGAATGCGCCCTGCAGCGCGCGGTAGATCACAAGTGAGGTCAGTGAATCCGCGAGGCCGCACATGAGAGAGGACAGCGCGAATCCGACTACGCAAAACAGCGTCAGACGCCGCCGCCCAAAACGCGCAACCAGCCAGCCTGACATCGGGGTTGCGACGGCGGTGGCTACGATATTGAGAGTGACGACCCACGCGATCTGATCAGCAGTTGCCGACAGCGTGCCCTGCATCTGTGGCAGCGAAACGTTCGCAATACTCACCGTCATGGCGTACAGGAACGTTACCGCCGTGCACGTACTCAGGATCATGGCGCGTCGAACCGAGGCGGCGCGCGATGGATCTTCCGCGAGGACGTAATTCGAATCGGTCATGGTTGTGTTGGTGTCGGCTGCGGTGCGATGACGTCGCGCCACTTCATCCAGATCGCCAGCAGCGACAGCAGTCCGATCACAGCGGAAGCAATAACGGCCATTCGTGGCCCGATCCAGTTGGCGGCCAGCCCAAGCCACGCAAAACCAATCAGCGCTGAGCCAATACAAACGGACAACAGCCCCATCACACGACTGCGATCCGCTTTGTCCGAATTGAGTATCAGGAGCGTGGTCTGCATCGCCGAGAATCCTGATGCTCCAACACCAACAATCAGGAGGGCAAGACCCATGGGTGTCGCGGCGCCTGCGCTTGCGTAGACCGCACAAAACGCGAGCGACAGCGCGAGACCAAACACGTAAATCTGTCGAAATCGCCTGATCTGGGCGAAAAAGATGATCATGAGTCCGGCAAGGATGGCCCCCATTCCCTCCATAGCCGCCACCAACCCGATCAGCGACGCAGAAATCTGCAGCTCATCGCGCCCGATGACGGGAACCATTGAAAGCGTTGGGAATCCGAACAGGTTGTAGACCACGGTGACAAGCAACAGCGCTTTGAGCAACGGGTCTCGATTGACCGTAACCAGTCCCAGACGAATGTCGGCCATGACACTGGTTGGTTTGCTCACGGTGACGGTGGTTCCGATCTTCAGTGTCAGAGCAGCGATAAAACAGGCAATGTAAAACGCGGCCGAAACCAGAAACGCACCGTAAAGCCCCACCAGATCCAAAAACGCGCCGCCGAGCAGCGGGCCGAGCATCCGCGTGCCGTTGTTGGCTACGGTGTCAAAGCCCATTGCCCGACCGAGGGATGCTGCGGGCACGGCCTCGCCCAGCAGAGTGCGGCGCACGGGAAAATCCAGAACCCAGAAGAGCCCGCCGGCAAACGACACGACGCACAGCAGCCACACCGGTGCCAGGTCCGCCCAGGACAGCCAGGCCATCGTCAAAGAGACAAAAATAATCAGCGTCAGGCCAATCAGATAAAGCTTGCGCCGCGCGATGCGCTGGTTGAATGCGCCAAACAAGGGTCCGAACAGGGCCAGCGGTGCCACGCGCAGCAGAGTAATCAAGGCGACCAGAAACGGCGATTGCGTCTTGTCAAAGACGTATACGCCCAGAGCAAGCAGCTCCAGCCAGCGCGCAACACTCTGGAATGCCCCCATGCAAAACAGGGACATGAAGGCCCGATTGGAGAACAGGCGCTGATCGGCAGAAGTTTCAGTCACAGGCCTGTCAGGTCACGTCGGCGGTTGCGCGATTATAGGCGCGAAAGCGCGCCACGACGGCAACAATGTCCGCTACAGGAGATAACTGGCATGACGATTGAACGTCGGCGGAACCAGCCTGTCGAATGAGGCATGGCTCAGTCATGACGGGTGCGTGAGTGCCTGCGACCAGACGTCGACGTCTGGCGGCGATCCGCATTCACGCCTGACGTGATTCGAAACCGATGTCCTGTACGTCGTCCCACGCTCGATCAAGCGCCGGCCATGCCGTATCGATTGCCGCTGTCAGCACTTGGGCCATTTCCGTATCTGCTCCCTCTGCGATACGCCCTAGATCGTCTTCACTCTCGCCGCGTGCGATCAGCAAGGTACGAGCGCGCGCAATCGGGTCGTCTTTCCAGCGTTCGGCCACTTCGGCATCGTCACGGTAAGCGGCGACGTCAGCGGCGGTGTGACCAAGCAGTCGATACGTTTTTGCGTGGATGAACCGGGGACCTGCGCCACCTCGAACCGCGCCAATGGTCTCCCGGGCAATCCGCTCGATCGCCTCAACATCGTTGCCGTCGACCTCCACTGACGGGATTCCCAGGCTCTCGGCACGTGCACCCGCGCCGGGGCCGCCGGTGACCGCGTCTGCCGCTGTAGTTGACGCCCACCCGTTGTCTTCGCAGATGAAAATGCACGGGAGATTGGCCACCTTTGCCCAGTTGAGGCCTTCGAGGAAAGGTCCGCGATTGATTGCTCCGTCCCCGAATATGCACACCGCCACACGATCGTCTCCAGACAGCGATATGGCGTGAGCGGCGCCGGCGGCAATAACGATATTGGCACCGACAACGCCGTTGGCGCCGAGCATCCCGACGTTGAAATCGGCGATATGCATGGAGCCACCCTTGCCGCCACAGCAGCCGCCTTCTCGTCCGAGCAGCTCGCGCATCATCGCGAGCGGATCCGCGCCTTTGATCAGCGTGTGACCGTGCCCGCGATGGGTCGACAGCAGGATGTCGCTTTGCCTTAAATTTGAGCAGACTCCGCTCGCAACGGCTTCCTGTCCCACCGAAGGATGAATCGCCCCATGCACCTCGCCCGCCTTCAGCGCGCGAATCGCCGCCTCCTCGAAGGCCCGGATACGGCACATGTTGGTGTAATGCTGGCGAAGGGCGTCATTGCTCATATTCAAGTGCTTTCTAGGTTTTAGAGATCAAGTAAAGAGAAATAATTCAGTTAGTTACAGATAGTATTTAATCTATCTCGAAATCACTTTAACAGCAGTTTCGAGCTTCATTCCCGGGCTGATGCCCAGTTTGACGGCAGTTTCGTTGACGTAACTCAGGACGCCGTCGTGCAGCGTTGAGCGACCGTCGCCAATCCGTGCTGAATTTGCTGCGACAACGCCGGCCACGATAGCCCGCTGGTCCAGTGCCGGCAACCGGGTGATCCCGGCGTGGTTCTTGCCGACACCGGCGTCGTTATAAAAGGCTGCCCGGGCGTCAACCTGCAGAGCCAGCTCCGGCCGCCCTCCCACCACGCCGCCGTGGGAGCCCGAGATCACGATCTGGCCGATATCGGCGGTCTTGTCGACGAGGGAAACCGAGTCAATGCAGACCAGCTTGAGGCCGTGCGTATTCTCTCCTTCGATGCTGCGTGCTTCGGCATAGTCTTCAACAGCGTCAACAGGTTGCGGAGCACTCTTGAGAAGCTTGCTTACCTCGTCACACGTCATTCCCGGCGCCGCGCCGAGACCACTCGCGATCTCGTTGACGAAGCTGATGATGCCGTTGTCGACCATGTCCCCGGCTTCTCCGATCATTGCGCTGTGAGCGTCCACGACCGCGGCCGCCATCCCGATTGACTGGCACAGGTCCAGGCAGCCGATTCCGGCGTTATCCAGACCGACGCCGGCATCGTTCAGAATCAACGCCTTTGCGCCGGACTTGATGACGAGATAGCCGGCGTAGGCCCCGCCATGAGAGCCGCACACCACCACGGCGTTATCGCTTTGCGCCGGTATCTTGGTGGCCGTCGGGGCCAGAATCACATCTGTCATGGCCTGGTTCAGCTTCAGCCGAGCGGCTTTTCAATGAACTCGACGACCAACCCGTCAACTTCATCTCGCAGGTAGGCGACCCGCATCCCGGCGTTAGGCCCTTTATCGATCACGGTGATGTTGTTCATGGGCTTGAAGCCATGGGGTGCAGCGGCGGCAACGGCGAGATCGATATCGCTGACGTCGTAGGCGACGTGGGAAAACCCGGTATCGCACGGGCGTGGCGTCGCCTTGCCTCGATCTTCCGGCCCCAGATATTCGATCAACTCAATGCTGTGTCCGGGGCCGCGAACGAACGCGATTTCAACATCGGCTCCAGGCACGCCGGTAATGCTCTCAAGCGCTTTGGGATCACGCGGCGCCCTTGAGGTCACTTCAAAGCCCAGTCCTTTTTCGAAAAATGCAATGGTGCGATCGAGACTCGATACGGTAAAGCTCGTGTGGTTGGTGGCAGATACAACAAAGTCTGGCATTCGAACTTCTCGTCAAACATGGATGAGTTAATGATAACGAGCTAACGTGATCGCAGCATTTTCAATTGACACCTGAGTCGTTAATTTCAGGCCAGAGGTGCACACAATGAAACTTATGGGAACAATCAGCGTCGTTTTCGCGCTGGTCTTGAGTTCTTCAGCAATCGTTCGCGGTGAGTCGTTCATGACCCCAGAGGAGCTGATGAGCACACTGGTTGGAAAATCGCTCTCCGGCATCACCACCAAAGGCATTCCTTTTACCCAGACGATACTGGCCGGCAAGCCGGGCAAGAAGAAAGGACGCATTGAAGGCATGCAGGAAGGGCATTCATATGAGTCCACTTGGAAGATCAAGGGCAACAGGTGGTGCGAGGCATGGCCTGGCGGATCGGACTGCTGGCGATTGGTCAAAATCGACGACAATACCGTTCAGGCGTACCGCAAGAAGAAAAAGCTGGATCATGTCTGGACCCTTAAGCCCGTCAGTAACTAAAGCGTGTTGATGCGTTGACGGCGCCTGCCGGACAGTTAGCCTGTCCTGGAATCGGCAGAAGTAGCGTTCAGATTTCCCCGACGTCGCGCTGCATCGCCTGCAGCTGATATTCAGTCCAGTGAGACTGTGACAACGGGGCGCTCACGTTGCGCGCGAGCACAGCAAATACTGCGTCTAGCGTATCCGGGGTGTCCGTCTCGACAACGACAATCCAGTCCGAAGTTCCGTCTTCCCCCGGCCGGGTATCTTTTTCCAGCGTATCGACCCGGGTGACATCGAGGTTAGCCTCGAGCAAATGTATTGAGATCACATCGCTGACGTCCTGAACGGTCGGGAAAATGCGTTTGACGAGATCTGTGCGCGTTGCCGATCTGTCTGTGGTGGGGCTCAGTTGCCAGGTCCCGCAGTAGTCGCCGGTTCCCTGGCCCTGGGTGTGGCTGACGGTGCAGGCAGTTCGCAGGGTCAGGGTCATAGTGCGCGAAACCTGCTGTGTCCACGCGGTGGGTGCGTTCAGGCGTTGCAGGTACGCCGGCGCGCTGAACACTTCTACTTCGTTGCCTTCATAAAGAATGAAGTACTGCGGATTCGTCCGGTCGTCGATACCCACATAGCGACGACCGCGCATGAACCCCGGGATGCCAACTCGCTCGGGGATATGCTCGGTCGTGTGCCAGGCCTCAAAGAGCTCACGATCGGCGTCTTCGAGGTTGTGATAGTTGGCGAGCGCACCGTTTCCAAGCAGCATGACGGGTTACTCCCTGATTCCCGCAAGCATTACTTCAGGACGGGCCAGTTCGGGGCGATGCAATCAGAAGTCAGGTGACCGGACCGTTCGGGGTAAAGAGTATCTTGCCTTTACGTCCTTCGCGCGCCGCATGTTCCAGAGCCTCGACCGCCTGATCCAGCGTGTAGGTAGCTTCAACCGGGGCGTGCACCGTGCCGTCAGCGACGCGACCGCCAACCGTGGCGTAAAGCTTGTCGATTTCGCTGCGTTCCATGGACCCCATGAATTTGGACAACCAGAATCCGCGCAAAGACATGTCTCTGAAGACCGTTTGCTCAGGCGTCATCTCGCAGGGGTTGCCCGAAAGAAAGCCGTAGTTGACGACTACGGCACCGTCGCCGCAGCTCTCGGCGAGCCGTCGTGTCGAAGCGCCGGCGACCGCGTCGATCGCAAGTTTGATATCGGCGTTGCCGGTTTCTTCGGCAACTCTCTCGGCGAGGTCATCACCGTCGATGATGACAACATCAGCGCCCTGCTCTTTCAGGGGATCAATCAGCCAGGGGCGCCTGACAACATTGACGGTCTTCCACCCTTCGGCGCGCGCCAGTTGAATAATGGCGTGACCCACACCTGAGTTCGCCGCATTTTGTATGAGCCAGTTCTCCGGCTGAAGTTGGACGTACCCAGTCAGCATGAGCCACGCCGTAGCCGGATTAACCTTGAGCATACCAAGCTGCAGCGGGTCCGCATTGTCCGGAACCTTCACCACATGATTGACCGAGAAATTAATCAACTCGGCCCAGTTCTGTCGACCCAGGCTCATGACCCGATCGCCGGGCTTCAGATGGCTGACGCCGTCGCCAACGGCAACCACCTCACCCGCGCCCTCGATGCCGAGTCTGTAGGGAACGTCGGGTTTGCTTGCGTAGCGACCCGACATCAGCAGCATTTCCGCCGGGTTGATTGGGCAGGCCAGCATTTTGACCTGCACTTCCTGTGCGGCCGGGGCGCCGGGCGCCGCCTCCTCCTCTACGCTGACTACCTGGTGAGGGGTGCCAAACTCGTTCAGTTGCAGAAATTTCATGGACGCTCCGTGTTCATTGTCTGGAAATCTTTTTATCGATCAGCCGAGTACCGCATTGGTTTGCGCTTCGGTCATGCCGACCTTGGTTGTGGCGCCAAGGATATCGTTCCACGTCTCCAATGACAGAGGCAAACCGTTCTTATTACGTTCTGCCATAGTCAGCTGTTCTTTTTCACCCGGCACGAGCACCGCTCCTCCGGCTTCGGTAGGTCGTGAGCTTTTGACGAAGTCAACGTATCCACGGACTTCCCGGGCAAACCAGTCATCACTGTGAAAACGCTCGACGCTGAAATACATCGAAAACATCCCGTTGCAGAACTTGCGGCGGTTTTCTTCGTTCATAGAACCCGATGTGCCCGACCCTGCGAGACAGCCCGCCATCATCTCCATGAGGAAGTTAAGGCCTGAGCCTTTGTGCATGCCAAAGCCGGTAAGTGCGCCCGGTCCCCGGTTGGGATCGGGATACCGACCTTCTTCAAGTTCGCCATACAGCGGAGACGGATCGTTGGTGAGCTCGCCGGTATCGCTGACCAGAGCACCCTCGGGCAGCGGCTTGCCTCCACGTAACGCAACCAGGGCCTTGCCCTCGGCAACCAGTGATGTCGCAAAATCAAGGATGATCGGCGTTTCACCCGGTAGCGGAATGCCGGCGCAGAACGGCGAGGTGCTGCCGCGACGATCAATGCCGCCAAACGGTGCAACCAGCAGGGAGCCGCGCACGTTAACCATGTGAATGCTGACGATGTTGTGTTCCGCCGCGCGTTCCGCCCAGTCACCGATACGACCAAGATGGCCTGCGTTTCGCAGCGCCGTGATACCAACACCCGATGCCTTGGCCTTTTCAATACCAACGTCTACGGTCTGTTCGCCCACGGTCTGTCCAAAACCGTAGTTCCCGTCGATGATCGCTATGTTGTCGCTGTCGCTGATCATCTCGATCTTGCGGTTGGCGAACACTTTCCCGTCCGCAAGCCATTCAACGTAACGCGGGGTGCGGATTACACCGTGGCTGTCGTGACCGCGCTGATTGGCACCGGTGAGCCGGGTCCCGATACTGTCCGCTTCATGGTCGTCGCAGCCTGCCGTGGCAAAAATGGTCGTCACGAGTTTCTGCATGGTCTTGGGCGGGACGTAAACCGTATCGCCCTCGGTGCGGATACCTGTCATCTGATGTGGGTCCTTGTTTTATTGAATTTCGTTCGGTGGGTTCTGACGCACGATTTGAGTCGGGCGTTTTCGCAGAGTTTGACATAGGATCGATGGCTATGACCCCATCCGGACTGCACAGGCGAACCCAATGACGCACCCCTTGAAAATTGGCTATATCGGCATGGGGCTGATGGGCACGCCAATGGCACTTCGACTTCTGGCACAAGGCTACGACGTGGCGGTGTGGGGTCGCACACCCGCAAAGCTGGAGTCGGTGTTCGAGGCCGGCGCAGCTCGTGCCGAAAGTCCGGCCTCCCTCGCTTCAAATGTTGATGTGCTGTTTTTGTGTGTCAGCGATACCGCGGCCGTAGACGATGTGGTTTTTGGCAGCGACGGTGCGGTGCGCGGCATGCGCCCTGACACCGTGCTGGTCGACATGTCGTCCATCGAGCCCACACGAACTATCGAAATGGCGGCGCAGCTCCTTGAGCGTACCGGCGCGCACTGGGTCGACGCACCGGTATCTGGCGGAGTACCGGGTGCAGAAAACGGCACTCTCGCGATCATGTGTGGCGGCGACGAAGCGAGCATTACGCGACTGACTCCGGTATTCGATATTCTGGGTCGCGCAACTCGCGTTGGCCCGGCAGGTGCTGGACAGGGCGCCAAGTTGATCAACCAGCTGATCGTAGCGTGCACATTTGCGGTGGTGGCTGAGGCAACGTCGCTGGCGGAAGCTTCGGGCATCGACGTCGCCAGCATTCCAAAGGCGCTTGCCGGCGGGCGCGCAGACTCGCTTGTGCTGCAGCAGTACATGGAGCGCATGGCGAGCCAGGACTCGGTGGTTGAAGGTCACCTGCATACCATCGTCAAGGACATGCGGATGATCGAACAACGAGCCGCCGACCTCGGCGCCCCGCTCCCCATGCTGAAAGAGGCGGCCAGAATTCATGACGCGGTCGTTGAAATGGGGCTTGCCGATGAGGACAACGCGAAAGTTTACGAGTACTACGTCAAAGCACGGACCAAGTCGTGACGTCCACGCTCTGCCTGTCAACACTGAATTAAATTTAACTCTGGATGAACGTATAGATGACCGACAACAAAAAGAAGATGCTTCGCAGCGAATACTGGTGGAACAACTCGGATAACCCGCACATCACCGCACTGTATCTCGAGCGCTATATGAATTTCGGTTTGACGATGGAAGAGCTTCGCTCGGGCAAGCCGGTCATCGGTATTGCACAGACCGGCAGCGACCTGTCCCCGTGCAACAAAATCCATCAGCAGCTTGCCTTGAGGGTGCGTGACGGTATCCGTGATGCCGGCGGCCTGCCCATGGAATTTCCCGTGCACCCGATTCAGGAGACCGGTAAACGGCCAACCGCATCGCTGGACCGCAATCTCGCCACCATCGGATTGATTGAAGTGCTGACCGGCTATCCCATTGACGGCGTCGTGCTGACAACCGGCTGTGACAAGACAACACCGGCGATGCTGATGGGCGCTGCCACCGTGGACCTGCCTTCAATTGTGCTTTCAGGCGGTCCCATGCTGGACGGATGGTTCGAGAACGAACTGGCGGGCTCGGGCATGACGATGTGGACGGCCCGGGAGCGTCATGCGGCGGGCGAAATCGATGATGAGGGCGTTGTTGACGTCGTCTGTGCATCGGCCCCGAGCGCAGGCCACTGCAATACCATGGGCACCGCCCTGTCGATGAACTCACTCGCCGAGGCCCTGGGGATGTCACTCCCCGGCAGCGCCAGCATTCCCGCCCCGTATCGCGAACGACAGCAGATGGCGTACATGACCGGCAAGCGTATTGTCGAGATGGTCCGTGAAGACATGCGCATGTCGAAGGTTGTCACCAAGGAATCGTTTATCAACGCGATCATCGTGAACTCAGCGATCGGTGGTTCAACCAACTGCCCCATTCATTTCAACGCGATCGCACGGCATCTCGGTATGGAACTCGACCTTAAAGAGTGGCAAAGCCACGGCCTTGAGGTGCCGTTACTGGTGAATTGCCAGCCTGCTGGAGAGTATCTGGGCGAGATGTTCCATCGCGCCGGCGGTGTTCCCGCGGTCGTCAACGAATTGATCAAGAAAGGTCTGATCCGGGAGTCGGCGCTGACCGTTAACGGTGAGACGTTGGCCAACAACTGTCGCGGACAAGAATCCAGGCTTCCGGAAGTCATTTTTCCGATAGAAAAACCGATGATGGAAAACGCCGGTTTTATCGTCAT
>CALHMG010000209.1 GCA_938034705.1 uncultured Gammaproteobacteria bacterium | reverse complement strand
CCGACCCGTCGTTCAGGTCGGTAGACAATGGCTATCGGGTCCAGGATGCTTACGTCGATCTGCTGCTCGCTGACGGCAAAGGGCCGGTCCGCGGACACAAAATTGCACTGACGTCGCCGGCTATGCAGGCCATGGTCGGTGTCGACCACCCACTCGCCGGTGTCATCGTTGAAAGCGCCGTCCTCGCGTCGCCACACAAGGTGTCCCTTTCACAGCATCAGCATATCGGGGTCGAGTTTGAAGTGGCCGTCGAGCTTGGTTCGTCGTTAACGGGCGCCAGCGTGAGTCGGGCCCAGGTTGAGGCAGCCGTCAGTGCGGTGCGACCGGCTTTTGAAATCGTCGAGGACCGTAACGCCGACTACGATCATCTCGAAGCATTCAGTCTTATCGCCGAGAATGCATGGAACGCCGGCAATGTCCTCGGTGCACCTGTTGCCGCCGAAAACGTGCCGGATCTGTCGAGTGCGCCAACGATTCTTGAGGTCAACGGTAAGGAGGAGGCGCGCGCCAATACCGGTGAGGCAATGGGGCATCCATACGACGTGGTTGCCTGGGTTGCCGAACTGCTGCATTCACGAGGCAGGGTCCTTGAGGCCGGTCAGTTCGTGATGACGGGTAGTAGCATCACCACCCGATTTCCGGTGGCCGGCGACGCGTATCGCTTTACCATCGAAGGCGTTGGTTCCGTAGAACTTAACGTTCTCGCGTGACAATGCCCGAATTCAGATCGATCAGCGCCGGGGCGCTGTGAACATGGAAAAAGCGTCAGGTATCAGGCGGATCGTCAACGCGTTTGGCTATTCCATGAAAGGAATATCCGCGTCGTTCCGGGAAGAGGCCGCTTTTCGTCAGGAACTCGTTCTGGCCGCTGTGTTGATTCCTGTGGCGTGTCTGATCGACGTTACACGAGTTGATAGAGTTCTCATGATTGCAAGTGTGCTGCTCGTGCTGGTCGTAGAGTTGGTAAACAGTGCGATCGAAAGCGCAATAAATCGAATCGGCACGGAGCATCATGAGCTTTCCGGCCGCGCCAAAGATCAGGGCTCTGCCGCCGTATTGATCACGCTTGTGATCGCCGGCGTGGTCTGGATCGGCGCACTCTGGCCGCTGGTGTTTGGATAAGGTCGCAGGCTGTTGCGTTACTGATTTTCGGCCACCGCCCGTGCCTCGGCTGCTGCGTCGCTGTCTCCCAGTGTATTGAGCACATCGCTGTATCTGCGCCAGTCCGCAGGAGAGCCGGGGCGAAGTGTCAGTCGTTCGGTCAAAAGCGCTCTGGCGGCATGGGTTCGCTCAGACTTGATCGACGCGTCGATGAGCATCTGGGTGAACAGATCACGTTGAGCGTGGGATCCGCCAATGTTGTCGATATCGTGTCGGATCGCATCCAGCGCTGCCGCAGCCGCACCATAGTTTTCTTTTTCGTACGCCACAATCGCTTTACTCAAGGGGACGGTCGAACCGATCATGGTTGACGCCGCGTAGTTGTCCGGCGTGTTGGCAAACTCGCGCATCGACTCAATCATCCGGTCACAGCTGTCGAAGTCACCGCCGGCCGCCAGCGAGATGAGGTTGTGGATATCGGTGAAGGCGAGTGCGTGATCGTCGATCTGACCTTTTGCGTGATCACACAGAAGCTCCCAGCGGTCACCGACGTTGACTCCGACGAGTTCCAGACGCTTGAGCAGCGAGGCCATGTTTTGCACGTCGAGATAAAAATCCGTGCTGGCTGACTTTACCGCTGTGTCATAAAGATCCAGAACGGTCTCAGTGTTGCCCTGTTCCAGCTCAAACAGCGATCGATGCCACCAGAGATGGCCGGCAAACGGGTTTTTGCTTTTGAACTGGTCTTGTGGAAAGTCCAGCCACTTTGCGCCTTCCTCGCTTCTGCCGTCGGATTCGAGGACGTGAGCAACGGCATGGATGGCCCACAGGTCTTCGGGATTCAGATCGACCGCACGGCGGCCGCAGTCTTCGGCTCGTTCAAGATCTCCGTTTTCCTCAAAGCCAAATGCCTGCATGCCGAGCACATACCCGTAGCCCGGTACCGATTCGTCCCAGGCATGGTCGACTCCGGCTGCCACCGAGCGCAGCGCACGTGACCGGCCGGTCCAGAAGGTGGTGTAGTGGTGCATCTTCAAAGCAAGCAGGTCATGCGGATGTTCGGCAAGGATCGCCTCCCACTCGCGCGTGGCGCTCATGGAGTCACCTTTGACGACATGACCGACCGCGCGTACGTGTGCCTGCTCGCGCGCTGTTGCCAGCTCAGCGCCGGCGCAGGCGGCAGTGTGGCTTTCGACAAGCTTTGGCCTGATTGCCGTTGTCTCGAGCATCGACAGCAGATACGCACGAACGACCAGGCCCATCACGAATCCTGAGTCCGCTTCGAGGACGGTCTTGAGAGTTTTGGAGGCCGCAAGCTCGTAGTTCAGAAATTGAGTCAGCACCTCATCCAGAGCCTCGGCGGCCGCTGGCGACGTCGTGGTGAGTTCGAGTCCTCGTTCGTCATACTGCATGTTGATTTGGCTGGCTCCGTGTTTTCGGTGGTTTTTCGACGATTTGAACCACATCAATCCCTCGTCGTGGATGCGGCGGATCTGATGTGTTCAGTGGCGTTACAATATCAGCACTTCCAATAGCCCCACACCGGATGTTTCTGTCATGTCGATTAGCGAAATTACCAACCCCTCCGAGCAACACCTGGGACTCGACGCGGCACAGGTAAAGCTGCGTGCACGCGCGCGAGAAGTCGCGCAGACGGTTATTGCTCCTCGCACCGCTGAGGTTGACCAGACCGAGCAGTATCCATGGGATCACGTCGACACCCTGAAAGATGCAGGATTCATGGGGATGACCATTCCCGAACAGTACGGCGGCCCCGGCCTGTCGTTTGTGGACGCCGTGGTAGTCATTGAAGAAATGGCGCGGGTCTGTGGCGTGACCGGAAGAATTGTTGTCGAATCAAACATGGGCGCTATTTCTGCGGTGCTCAACTATGGCACTGAAGCACAGAAGAAGCTGGCAGCAGATTTCGTGCTCTCGGGAGACAAGCCTGCGATCTGCATTACCGAGCCTGATGCCGGCAGCGCGGCCACGGACATGACGACGCGAGCAGACCGCAAGGGTGATGGCTATGTCATCAACGGGTCCAAGCACTGGATCACAGGTGGAGGCGTCTCGAGATTGCATCTGGTGTTTGCCCGCGTGTTCGACGAGCAGGGCGTAGAGGAGGGTATTGGTGGATTCCTCGCGGTGCGCGACGAGACCGAGGGGCTGCGCATCGGAGAACGAGAGCCAACGATGGGACTTCGTGGCATCCCCGAAGCCCGGGTCTACTTCGAGGACATGTACGTGCCTGCCTCAAACGTGATTTTGCCGCCGTCGGGATTCAAGCGTGGTTTTGCAGATTTGATGAATGCCTACAACAGTCAGCGCGTGGGCGCCGGCACCATGGCGCTCGGCATTGCAGCAGGGGCCTGTGATCTTGCGCGGGACTTCCTGCTGGAGCGAGAACAGTTCGGCCGACCGATCGCCGAGTTTCAGGGGCTGCAGTGGATGCTCGCCGACATGTACACCCAGACCCAGGCCGCGCGGCTGATGCTTCACAGCGCTGCGCGTTCGCGCGGTGCTGACGGCAGCGCCTTTCCCGACCCGTACGCGGCGGCCCAGGCGAAACTGTTTACTTCAGAGATGGCTGTCAGAGTCACGAACGACGCGTTGCAGCTGCACGGCGCCGCCGGCTACTCGCGCAACAATACCGTCGAGCGAATGGTCCGCGACGCGCGCATGTTCACAATCGGGGGCGGCACCGCGCAGGTTTTGAGAACGGTGATTGCGTCACGAACGCTGGGGATGAAAACACCGCAAACACGCGACGGCTACACTCGCCTCGCCGAGCGCGAAGCCAACGCGGTCAACAAGCCCAAGCTTGCCGCCGGTTAGTCCTGCGGTTGGGCTGCCGCCACTGGCCAGTTCTGCCAGACCGGCGGCAGCGACTGGACGCCGCGCCAGCCAACCTGACACGGTTTAGCGTCGGTGTGGGCCGGCGTGTCGGGAATTTCTCCTGATACATTCCCTCAGGTCGGCCATCGAGGAAGGCCCCCGGATACCCGTCTATATTTGTCTTAAGCACAAGTGCTGACAGGATTTAGTCATGCACGCATGGGCTCGTTTGCCCAGTACCACAGACGGATGAATAAGCGCGGGTCATGGAAGAGTTAAGCAAAAGTCTCGATGCGTTCGATGAATGGCGCAACGGCCTGATCAAGGCCGTGAAGGACTTTATCGACTGGGTCGAGAAGGTCGACGGCACTGACCTCGAGATCCTGTCGCTGTACGAAAACCTCCAGGCGCTGAAGGACGACCGGCTTACGGTTGCAATGGTTGGCGAATTCTCTCGCGGCAAAACCGAGTTGATCAACGCCATCTTTTTTGGCGACTACACCAAACGTCTTCTCCCGTCGTCACCTGGCCGTACGACGATGTGTCCAGCCGAAATCGCTTACGACCCGAAGATCGAACCCTGCATTCGTCTGCTTCCGATCGAAACCAAGAGCGAAAGCAGAACGCTCCAGCAACTGCGCAAAGACGATTCGCAATGGACCAAGATCGCGCTGAACGTCGATAGTGAAGACGCAATGGCGGTTGCACTGAAGGAGCTCGTTAAAGACAAAAAAGTCAGTATCGAGCAGGCTTCCAAACTCGGGTTCGATCTGCCCAAAGAAATGATCGAGCGCGCCCGCGCTGAAGGCGTGGACGTTCCGAATTGGCGTCACGCTCTGATTAACTTCCCGCACCCGCTGTTGAAAAATGGTCTGACCATCATCGACACTCCGGGTCTGAACGCTTTGGGTTCAGAGCCGGAGCTCACGCTTCGAATACTGGCCCAGTGTCAGGCTGTCGTCTTTGTCCTGGCCGCGGAGACCGGCGTTACCCAGAGCGATATGCAGGTCTGGGCGCAGCATGTGTGTGTTGCGACACGCAGCAATGCAAAGTCCCGAATCGTCGTATTGAACAAGATCGATACGCTCTGGGACGAGCTGCTCACCGAGAAAGAAATCAAATCCAACGTGATGAACCAGCTGACCGAAACGGCGCGGCTGTTACGGCATCCAGCCCAGTCGGTCTTCCCCGTATCTGCGGCGAAGGGTCTGATCGCAAAATTTCGTCGAGATGGCGAGTTGCTGAAAAAGTCCGGAATTGATCGGCTTGAAAATACCCTGTCAACGCAGGTTGTCCCGGCCAAAGCGCAAATCATGCGCGATGGCGTGGTCGAGCAGGTCAAAAAGATCCTCGACATGGTCAAGTCGCAAACGTCCTCGAATGTCCGCGACGTCAAAGCCGAGATTGCAGAGCTCGACGGTCTTCGTGGGAAAAGTGAGGGCGTGATTCGCGGCACTATCGAAGCACTTGAAGAAGAAAAAGCCAGCTTTGACAAGCAGGTAAAGTCGTTCGGCAAGATCGACGCTCAGCTTAAAAAGGAAATGCTCGCTTTCCTCGATGCGCTTGATCCCGAGCGCCACGACAAAATATTCGAAGAGTCACGCCAGGTGATGAAGAAGTCGCTGACAACGCGATCGCTGAAGTCAAACATGGCAAAACTCTTTAAGGAAATTGAGTACAGCATGAAGCGCGCGGAGGCCCAGAGCCAGCGCATTCGCGGGCACATCGACAAGAGCTATAAGGCGTTTCATACCGACCACAGCATGCCGCGTATGAAGCCGAGTCAGTTCAACACCAAACGCTACCTGCTGAAGCTTGATGCGCTCCTGCAGGACGCCGAAGCCTATCGCAACAGTACCGAACTGATGATGACCGAGCAGAACACGCTGGTGCAGAAGTTCATGGTGACAATGGTCAGTCACATGCGTCAGCTGCTGGCGGAAACTCACGATGCCGCAAAAAAGTGGGCAGCCAGTGTGCTCAACCCGATCAAGCGTGAGATCAGCAAACACAAAGAAACTCTGGATGATCGTCTCGAGAATCTGACCAAGCTCAAGTCGAGTCAGCTCGATATTGATGAACGTGTTAAAGCCCTGAACGCCGAAATCGCAGAACAGGAGGCCGAAATGCAGCAACTGCATTCAGTGCTCCAGCGTATCCAGCAGTCCGCTGTGCTTCCCGGCGCAGTCGCAGAACAGGCTGCCAAAAAAACCGCCTGAGCGCATGACCCTTCGGGTCATACGAATAACTTAGGCGCGGTCTCCCGACACACTTATTGGCTTATTTTTAGCGAACGCTGACCTTGTGTAACGCTTGGACACAGCATCTTGCGGTATGGTTCGCGCAGATTCGGACAGGGTGTGTCCTGTCTGATCCACACGCTTAATTCGGCGTACTACCACCTCCGCAATGTAATGGTCGATGTGTCGACACGCGGAGTTTGGCGTTTCATTTCTTTAAGGGAGATACAACCTATGAATTTGGTAAACCTCATCAAGGACCAACTCGGTGGATCTGTAGTGAATCAACTGGGCGGCCTGCTTGGAGAAAGCGGTGCCAACACGGAGCGCGCTGTATCGGGCGCGGTGCCAGCGATTCTCAGCGGACTGATGAACTCAGCAGGCAGCGGTGACGGGGCTTCACGCCTTAACGCTGCACTCGACGACCACGACGACAGTATCCTCGATAATCTCGGTGGACTGCTCGGTGGTGGCAACCACACTCAGGTCGCAAATCAGGGGTCGAGCATGCTTGGCTCGCTTCTCGGAGGCAACGCGCTGGGTTCTATCGCAGGCGCACTGAGCGGCTTTTCAGGCCTCGGTCGCGGCTCATCGGGCTCGCTGATCGGCATGCTTGCACCGATCGTAATGAGCGTTCTGCGTCGTCAGCGTAACAGCCAGGGGTTGGACGCAGGCGGTCTTGCCAGCATGCTGAGCGGTCAGCGCGATAACATCGCGGCCGCGATGCCTTCCGGCTTTGATACACACCTTGAGAAAGAAGGTCTCGGCGATTCGCTGCTGGGCGGCCTGCGCGGCGGTGCCGACGCCGTTACATCAACGGTAAGCAACGTTGGTTCCGCGGTAGGTTCAACAGCCAGCAACATCGGCTCTGCCGGAACGGCAGCGGCGGGTGCGGCAGCAGCAACAGCGGTTGGCGCTGGTGCAGCGGCAACGCGTAGCGGTGGCGGTTTGATGCGCAAACTGATTCCGCTGCTGATCCTGCTGGGCATTCTGTGGCTGCTCTGGAAGCTCTTTATGGGCGGCGGCGCAGGCGACGTTATGGACAAGGCAAAAGAAGCTGGTTCGGCTGCTGTGGAGACGACCAAGAGCGTCGGTGAATCTGCAACGGGCGCGGTATCAGGTGCCGTTTCAAGCGTAACCGGTGGCGGCGATATGGCCGGCAACATTGGTGGAATCTTCCAGTCAGCGACTGACACGATCGGCGGCATCACGGATGTCGACTCCGCAAAAGCGGCGATTCCGGGCATCGAAGGCATCACCGAAAAAGTAGGTGGCATGTCGGGCATGTTCGACAGTCTTCCTGACAGCGCTAAGGGTGCGGTGCAGGGAGTTGTTGGAGAGAAGATGCCAATGCTGCAGGGCGCGCTTGACAAGGCGATGCAGCTGCCAGGCGTTGGTGATGTACTTGGCCCGGTTGCGGGCGGCCTGATGGAGAAGCTCAGCGCCTTCGGCGGCTGATGCGGTAATCCACTAGGTAACAAAATAGGCGGCCATTGCGGCCGCCTTTTTTCATGTTCACGGTCCGTGCTTACGACGTATGTTGCGGGTCGATTTTCCAGGAATACGTATGACCGGAGAATCTTGCGACCGGGTCGCCAGTTTCTATCGCGGTTTCGATTACATCAAATACGTCTTCGGAAAGCTGAACCGAGAACTCCAGGATCTCTCCATCGTCAGTCAGTTCGCCATTTCCAAGCAGACACCCGTCTTCGAGCACTTCGATTGTTTTAAGTCTTGTCATCGTCGGTTTTTTCTTCAGATCCCGACGCTTATTTTCGACCGTCTCTCGCAGAACTCACTTTGCAACCGACGGCCTGCCGGATCGGAGGGTTTGATCGCCGCGCAGATGGACCGAAGCTGACGAGAGGCGTGGCGCGATTGACGCGTGGATTCGACGGCGTTTAGTTCGTGGAACCGACTGCAGATTCTGCCTCAACCATGGCACGGCGAACCAAATCTGCGAGATCGCGCGTAGCACTTTCGGCTCCACCGTCTTCGCTATTTCGGCGTATTGCGACGAACTGTTTCTCGAAACTTTTACGCAGGTCGTCAGTCATGTTACGTAGCGTGAAGCTGTCGGTATCGCGTTCGATGACGAGCGCATCGCGCTGCGCATGGGTACGACTCGCAATCACGGCGTGGTGATGAAGCGCGCGTCCGAGAAGGACGTACGGGAAGTTGATGTTTTTGGTTGGGCCGGCTTTGAGCTCATTGCCTCCAAGCGGAAGACCCAGCACTTTGACTTCGGCCAGCTTGTCGCTCGAATAAACGGCCGAGGCGCCGCCGACCAGTGTGCCTATGACGGTGCCCAGCATCAGATCCGCACCGCCCACGGCCAGATCGATGCCGGCGCCTATCGCGGCGCCACCGACGGCACCGGTGGCAATGAGCTGGGTACGATTCAGGCCCCACAGCAGCCAGGTCTGCTCGGAGAAAAGGTCTTCATCAAAGAGCTCGAGATTTTCTTCATCGCGCTCAAGCTTGTGGTAGGCGTACAGGGATTCGATGCGGTCGCGACACGCAGCCTCCCGGTTCAGGAGCGACTGCTTGAATTTTTCCAGCAGCGACTCCTTGAAATCTTCAGGGTCGTCGAGAGGGCCAATTTTGCGAGTTTCTGAAATAGTGAGAATGTCGTACAGCAGCTCGGCGATATAGCGAGATCCGCGATCACGACGTCGCTGGCGATCCGAATTCAGGCCTCGTACGGCACGCTCGAGCGGCTCGCGCCAGCGTTCGTCCAGCTGCCCAAACGCGCGCAGCAGCTCAAGGCGCTTGTCAAAATCCTCATGCAGCGCGTTAAAGACACGCACGATGCGAAAGTACTGACCGAGCGCGTCCTGCCACTGGCTCGCGAAGTCGCCGTCGCCGATCATATTGATCAAGGCCATCGACGGTCGGCCGGTCCATCGCAGTACTTCCATCTCGGCTTCGTATTCAGGACCGTAAGGCGCTGAACCGTCAACGACGTAGAGAATACCGGCGCCGGTTACGAGAGGCGCCAGCAGTTCGCATTCGTCCTGAAATTCATCCGTGTCCTGAAAGTTAAGAACGAAATCCTTGACGATGCCGGGCCGTGAAGCCGCGTCCGTCTCGCGCTCCTGCATCCATGCGAGCGCACGTCGTGCGCGCTGAAATCCCGGGGTGTCTATCAGCACATACAGCAACTCGTCACCGACTCGCATCGGGAACTCGCGGCTTTTGACGGTAGTGCCCGGAATGGACGAAATCTGCACGCTGTCGTCTTCGGACAGTGTCGATACGATGCTGCTCTTGCCCTTGTTCGGGTGTCCGACAACGGCAAAGCGGGGAGTTTCAGGTTTCACGCGGCGACTGCCTTGAACTTGAGCCAGGGATCGCCGAGCGTTTCGAGGCGCTCGGCCCAGACGCTGGCATCCTCATCGCGCGCCGGGGCGACTGCGCCATTATCGACACCGGTCGGTACAACCACAATGCTACGACGTTCGCCAACGGCGCGGCGCAGATCGCGAAGAAAATCCAGAAATTCGAGCATCGGTGTTTCCCAGGCTTTGACGATCACGACGATCGGTCCGTCCTTGACGGTCACGATCGCGTCGATAACAGACTGATCTTCGGCCAGCGAGCGAGCGCCACCGGCAGGCTGCAGCATGCCTCTGCTGTACCCGAGCGTGTCGCCGAGAAGCTGGTCGATTGCGGATTCTTCGAGGCCACTTTCACTCCAGTCAATGACGGCGGCGCTGGCGCTGGCCGACTCGACGGTGCCGAGGGTGTGGTAGGTCGGCTTGGGCATCTGAACTTCGGGCTCAACGGCCTGGGTCTTGATGATGTTGCCGTTCATGCGGTCGAGCAGTTCGTCAGTGCCGGGGAAAAATCGGATGGCGTCTGCCGCGTTCGAGCGCACACGTCTGGCGCTCAGAATCAGCGTCAGCAGGCGCGGTATCAGGCCATACACGATCATGGACAGCAGGATGAATGGCCACCAGCGAGTCAGATTTTCGGCGCTTGCGGACGCGATGTCGCCGGCGCGTTTGGGATCGAGCCGGAAGAATCGGGTGGATTCGACCAGGTCCAGCGACGGGACAGCGTGCGGCGCTGGAATGCTCCACGGTAACGACAGGGCGCTCGCGGCCCGGTGTACCGCCTGCGCGCCAAGGTCCAGGGTGGTACTCCAGCCAAACGCCAGATCCGAAAAGACAACCAGTGACAGGGCGCCGGCAATCGCACCGACCTGAAACATCAGCGCGAAAACCTGGGACCAGTGCAGCACAATCCAGCGGGTTACGCCGCCAAACAGTCTACGGTTTTTAGCGGATCGACCGACAAACGCATTCAGCGCGTGACGCGAGCCCGCAGGCAGCAGACGGGTCAGGGCGAGGCCGATTCGTCCCGGCGACAGACCAACAAGAGCGCTTTGCAGTCCGGACAGGCCGGGGAGACGGCTCGCCGCCTGGGGCAGGGCCGCAACCAGAAACAAAAATAGCGTGATGAGCTGCAGTCCGACAAATACGGCGAGCACCCACATGACGTTGACCGGGTGAGTTCCGTCGTATCGGAACAGGGCCATCGCAACGACCCAGCCGGTGAGCAGGCCCGCCAGCGCGAGCAGCAGGGTGATAACCCGCCTGCCTCGTGCGACGCGTTCGCCCTCTGTTTCGCTGTCGTCCCCACGATGGCGCAGCCACGCGCTGACACGGTCCAGCGGTCCAAGGGAGGCGGGCAGGCTCTGGGAGAACTGGGCATCGCGACGCTGACGATCTGCGAGCGCCACGGCATCGTCTTTTTCAAGTTCGGGGCCGAGGTCTACTAGATCGGCCAGCAGGGTGCCGGTTGACCGGTCAGGGGTATTCACGTGAGTCTGAATCTTCTGGAAGGTTACTGCCTCGGATGCGTAAAAGACTAGCACGAAAGGCGAACTGCACCGTTTGATCATCGTCAAGGATTGTCGAGAGCGACACAAACGGGGCCGAGCGGTTGCGATGGCAGGACAAGGTCACACACAATCCGTCACATGACGGACAGACACTACATAGGCGCTCAGGATCTGCTTGAAGATTCCTTCGAGCTTGCCGTAAATATCATCAACAGTAACTTTCGCCCGGACTACATCATCGGGATCTGGCGCGGCGGCACCCCGGTAGGCATCGCGGTCCAGGAGTTGCTTGATCACGTCGGTATCGACGCTGATCACATCGCGATTCGAACCTCGTCGTACACCGGCGAACGCCAGCGATCGAACGCGATCGCGGTACACGGACTGGGCTACCTCATTCGAAAGATCAATGAAGAAGATAGCCTGCTTATTGTCGATGACGTGTTTGACACCGGATTAAGTATCGAGGCCGTCATTGCGCACCTGACTGAACGAACGAGGCGTAATACGCCCCACGACATTCGCGTCGCGACGCCGTGGTTTAAACCCGGTAACAACAAAACGGATCGTGTCCCTGACTATTACCTTCATGAGACGGATCAGTGGCTGGTTTTCCCCCACGAGCTCGACGGTCTGAGCGCAGAAGACATCGGGGCTCACAAGCCGGGCCTCAGCAGGATCATCGCAAAGCTGAACAACCCCAAACTGAAGGACTGGAATTAAAGTCAGATGTCGACGCCGGACAAACAGCCGCTGATCAGCCTTTCGGGGATTTGCCGAAGCTATCCGGGTGTTCTCGCTAACGACAATGTCAGTCTCACGATCAACAAGGGTGAGATACACGGGTTAATCGGCGAGAACGGGGCCGGCAAGAGCACGCTTGTCAAAATCATGTACGGCTCTGTGCGCCCGGACAGCGGACGCATCGTGTTTAACGGCGACGAAGTCAGCATCGATAACCCTGCGTTCGCAAGGCGCCTTGGCATTGCCATGGTATTTCAGCACTTCTCCCTGTTCGAGCCGATGACGGTCCTGGAAAATGTTGCGCTGGGACTCGCCGGGCAAAGCGCGGACGCGGCTCTTGCCGGACGCCTCGTCGAGACAGGCGAGCGTTATGGAATGCCCGTCGACGCTGACCGGACGGTTGACGAACTTTCTGTCGGCGAACGTCAGCGCATCGAAATATTGCGCTGTCTGTTGCAGGATCCCGAGCTTCTCATCATGGACGAGCCGACTTCGGTTCTGACACCTCAGGAATCGAACGCTTTATTCGTGACGTTACGCAAGATTGCCGAAGAGGGACGGTCGATCCTCTTTATCAGTCACAAGCTCGACGAGGTGCGCGCGCTATGTGAAACCAGCACGGTCATGCGCGGCGGCAAAGTGGTGGCGCAATGCGATCCCCGTGAAGAGAGCGCTGCAACGCTTGCCAAGCTCATGGTTGGTGAGGACCTTGCCGAAGTAGAACGTCCGCCGCGAAGCGCCAGCGGGGCACCGATTTTCGAGATCAATGATCTGAACGTGCCCGCCCCGTATCCGGGTGCCTCGGCGCTGCAGTCGATATCCTTTGCGGTCAGCCCTGGCGAAATATTCGGGGTCGCAGGCGTGGCCGGCAACGGGCAGGCCGAACTGCTGGCCGCGCTGTCCGGTGAAACCCGCAGCGCCCGTTCGAGCGTCACGGTAAACGGCGAGTCTTGTGGTCACGAAGGACCGCGCGCAAGGCGCTCGCGCGGGATCGGTTTTGTACCGGAAGATCGCCTCGGCCACGGTGCCGTGCCCGATTTCGCGCTGACCGAAAACGCTTTTTTGACCGGGCATATCACCGAGCCCCTGATACGCAGCGCGATGATTGACCACGCACGCACGCGTACCTTCGCGGAGAAAATAAGAGCGACGTTCGATGTGCGAGCAGCCAGCGTTGAGACACTTGCCGGTCAGCTGTCCGGTGGCAATCTGCAGAAGTTTATTCTCGGGCGCGAGATCCTGCTCAACCCCAGGGTTCTTGTCGTCGCGCACCCGACGTGGGGTGTTGATGCCGGCGCGGCGGTGCTTATTCGTTCACGGCTCGTTGAACTGGCGCAGACGGGCGCCGCTGTCGTTGTGGTGTCACAGGACCTCGATGAGTTACTGCAGATCAGTCATCGCATATCGGTGCTCACGAGCGGCACGCTCTCCGGGAGCATGGCGACAGCCGACGTTACTGCCGAAGAGCTTGGTCTTCTGATGATGGAAACTGACGGAGGGCAGTATGCGCATACTGCCTGAACTCGAACCACGCACGGGTGACCCGGGGCACTGGCGATTCACGACGGTGCTGGTTGCGCTGGCGTTGACCATCATCGCCGGCTGCATCATGTTTTCGCTGCTCGGTCACGCGCCGCTCAAAGCGCTGCACGTGTTTTTCATCAAGCCCGTCAGCAGCTTTAACGGACTCGCGGAACTCGGGGTCAAGGCGACACCGTTGGTGCTGTGCGCGATCGGCCTCGCGCTGTGCTTCAGAGCCAACGTCTGGAATATCGGTGCCGAGGGACAGCTGACGCTTGGGGCGCTGGCCGCGAGCTGGTTCGCGATTACGTGGTACGAGAGTGAAAGCCTGATGCTGCTGCCGGTGATGATTGTGGCCGGGGTAGTTGGCGGAATGTTCTGGGCCGGTATTCCGGCGCTGCTGAAGACGCGGTTTAACGCTAACGAAATTTTAACCAGCCTGATGCTGGTGTATGTCGCTCAGCTGCTGCTGGCCTATCTGGTTCACGGGCCGTGGAAAGATCCTGACGGTTTCAGCTTTCCGGAGTCACGGCTGTTTCCGGATGCTTCTGCCGTCCCGCGAATTCTCCCGGGGACGCGTCTGCATGCGGGTGCCCTGTTCGCGCTTGCTTCGGTGGCGGCGGCGTGGCTGATGCTGGGCAAATCATTGCCGGGTTATCGCATCCGGGTTACCGGATCCGCGCCTTCGGCGGCGCGCTATGCCGGTTTCTCCGCTAACGCGGTGGTGTGGCTCGTGTTGCTCATCAGTGGCGGCCTGGCCGGCCTAGCGGGGATGCTTGAAGTCGCGGGCCCCATCGGTCAACTGGTGCCGACGATCTCACCAGGCTATGGGTTCTCGGCCATCATCGTTGCGTTTCTCGGGCGACTGCACCCGGTGGGTATTCTGTTCGCGGGTCTAGCGCTCGCGCTTTCGTTTATCGGGGGCGAACTGCTGCAGATCGAAATGGGTCTTCCACTTGCCGTGACGCTCGTGTTTCAGGGAATGCTGTTGTTCTTCCTGCTTGGGTCCGATGTATTGCTCAACTATCGACTGGTCTGGCGCAAAGGCGCCACGCCCGCGGGTTCTGCTCATGACTGACGTTTTGATTGCCATGCTGATTACTATCGTGAGCGCCGCGACACCGCTGCTGTTCGCAGCACTCGGTGAGCTGGTGGTGGAAAAAAGTGGCGTACTGAATCTGGGTGTAGAGGGAATGATGGTGATGGGTGCCATTGCGGGCTTTGCCGCGACCACTCACTCAGGCTCCCTCGCGCTGGGTGTCGCCGGGGCGGCGTTTATTGGAGCGCTGATGGCCAGCGTGTTCGCTTTTCTGGTACTGGTTCTGATGGCCAACCAGGTGGCGAGCGGTCTCGCGCTGACGTTGTTTGGGATCGGATTGAGTGCTCTCGTTGGTTCGAGTTTTGTCGGTACGCCACTCGACGGCCTTGATCCTGTTGCTATCCCCGGGCTATCCGGGCTTCCGGTGATTGGGCGCCTACTTTTTAACCATGACGTCCTGGTTTACCTGTCCCTTGGTATGGTTTTGGCGGTCTGGTGGTTTCTGAATCGAACTCGCGCTGGACTGATCCTGCGCGCGGTCGGAGAGTCCCATGATTCAGCGCATGCGCTTGGCTATCCGGTGGTCTGGATCCGCTTCGCGGCGATTCTCTTCGGCGGCGCCATGGCCGGTATCGCAGGTGCTTATTTATCCATGGCTTACACGCCAATGTGGTCGGAGAACATGAGCGCCGGGCGCGGCTGGATTGCGCTGGCGCTCGTTGTGTTCGCCACATGGCGTCCGCTTCGCGTACTGGTTGGGGCTTACCTGTTTGGGGGCGTCACAATCGCGCAGTTGCACATTCAAGGCGCAGGCATCGATGTATCTTCCCAGCTGCTGTCGATGCTTCCCTACCTCGCCACGATCGTCGTCCTTGTTATAATCTCGCGCGACGGCGCCCGGGTTCGGCTGAACGCGCCGGCGTCACTCGGCAGAATATTTCACTCTTCCGGTTCGAAGTGACATTCACTTCGGTATTTCAGGGCGAACGCCGCGCTGGTTGGCTCCGGTCAAACAGTAGCGCAGTGCAAGTCCATTGACCCAAATCGACGTTAGATCGATTGAACCACCATGCGATGGAGCAACCCCAAGGTAAATCCTATGATTAAATTTTCCAAAACACTGCTTGCGGTTTTGACAGCGGCAACGCTGGCTAGCCTTGGACTGGCGAGCACGGCATCGGCAGCCGATAAAACCAAGGTAGGCTTCGTCTACGTTGGTCCAATCGGTGACCACGGCTGGACATACCGCCATGATATTGGCCGCAAGGCCATCGAAACCGAATTCGGCGACAAGGTTGAGACAACCTACGTCGAGAGTGTTCCTGAAGGAGCGGACGCCGAGCGCGTTCTGCGTCAGATGGCGTCAAGCGGCCACGACCTGATCTTCACGACCTCGTTTGGTTACATGAACCCCACGATCAAGGTCGCCAAGGACTTCCCGAATGTGAAGTTCGAGCACGCAACCGGCTACAAGCGAGCGGACAACGTCTCGACTTACTCTGCTCGTTTCTACGAAGGTCGATATATTTCGGGTCTGATCGCCGGTCACATGACTAAATCAAACGTCATCGGCTACGTAGGTTCGTTCCCGATCCCGGAAGTGGTTCGGGGAATCAACGCGTTTACGCTGGGTCTGCGAAAGGTGAACCCGAAAGCCGAGGTGAAAGTCGTCTGGGTGAGCACTTGGTATGATCCGGGCAAGGAGGCTGATGCGGCCAAGGCGCTGCTCGATCAGGGCGCAGACGTGATGCTTCAGCACACCGACTCGCCAGCTCCGCTGCAGATTGCCGAAGAGCGTGGCGTGGTGGGCATTGGCCAGGCGTCAGACATGAGCAAGTTTGCTCCCAAAGCTCAGCTGACCGGCATCATCGATGACTGGAATCCCTACTACATCTCTCGCGTCAAAGCCGTCATGGATGGCACGTGGAAGTCCGAGGACACGTGGGATGGTCTCGACAAGGGCATGGTTGTCATGGCGCCGTATAACAAGTCGCTGCCTGCTGATGTTGTTGCCCAGGCTGAAGAGGCTCGCAAGGCGATCGAGTCTGGCGAACTGCTCCCGTTTACCGGACCTATCAAGGATCAGTCGGGTAAGGAAATTCTTGCCG
>CALHMG010000208.1 GCA_938034705.1 uncultured Gammaproteobacteria bacterium | reverse complement strand
GTGAGCGTCGGGCATTCCGACAAAGCCAGGCCTGATAACAGTTTCTGCATCCTGTACGCCCGGATCGACCTTTGACTTCAGGTCGCGGGCGCTGTTCAGTCGGGCCATATGCCACCACCGGTGGCACACCGACGCCAGAGTATCGCTACCTGATTAACCTTACAGGTAGATATCGATGCAACTTTCAAACACCACACCAGCAACTGCCACCTCACGATCTTCCCTTCGAACAAAAAACGGCAGCGCTCGACCGGCATCCCGTCCACGCACACTGAATCTTGAAAACGGTGACAAAGCGCCGTTACCGTTCTCGAAATCAGAGTATCAGTCCAGACTGACACGCCTGCGAACCTGGATGGATCACGCGGATGTCCCTGCCGTGATTCTGACGTCGATGCACAACATCGCGTACTACTCCGGCTTTCTGTATTGCAGCTTCGGCAGACCTTACGCCTGCGTCATCACCCAGAGCCGGTGCACAACCGTCTCGGCCAATATCGACTATGGACAGCCCTGGCGACGAAGCGTTGAAGACAACGTGGTGTACACCGACTGGGAACGCAACAACTACTGGCGCGCTGTTAAACAACTCACCATGGGCGCAAAGCGTGTCGGGGTTGAGGCAGACCACATGACGCTCGATGCCAGCCTTTTGCTGGCGCAATATCTGGGGCAGCCCGAAGTCGTTGATGTTGCAGCGGCCACCATGAAGCAGCGCATGGTCAAGTCTGCTGAAGAAATCGAACTTATCACCAAAGCAGCCGCCGTTGCTGACGTTGGCGGTTACGCGATTCGAGATGCCATCAAAGCCGGCACCCGGGAGATCGATGTTGCCGCGGCGGCTCGCAACGCAATGGAAATGGAAATTGCCGATCAGTTTCCGGACTCGGAGCTGCGTGATACGTGGGTGTGGTTTCAGTCTGGGCTGAACACCGACGGTGCGCACAATCCGGTCACCACCCGGAAGCTTGAGTCGGGAGACATTCTGAGTCTCAACACATTTCCGATGATTAGTGGTTACTACACCGCGCTGGAGCGCACGCTGTTTCTCGGTGAACCGGACGCTGAGTCCATGAAACTCTGGGAGGCGAACGTCGCCGCTCACGAACTGGGGCTGTCGTTAATCAAGCCGGGTGCAAGCTGTTCGCAAATCTGTGCCGAAATCAACGCGCACTTCGAGTCACTCGGCCTGCTCGACTACCGAACCTTTGGCTACGGCCATTCGTTCGGGGTTCTCTCACACTATTACGGTCGTGAGGCAGGTCTTGAGATTCGCGAGGACATTGATACGGTGCTTGAACCCGGCATGGTGGTCTCCATCGAACCCATGTTAACCGTCCCGAACGGAAAACCTGGCGCCGGCGGCTACCGTGAGCACGACATTCTGGTGGTTGAGGCTGCTGGGTCAAAAAACATCACCGGGTTTCCCTACGGTCCGGCACACAACATTGTCTGACCGCGGTCCGTAGGCATAGGTTAAAGGCTCTGACACCCGTCCAGTCATGAGCCTTTGACCATGCATCAAACCCGCGATCCCGTTATTGCCACCAGCCATGCCGTGTCTTCGGGGCATCAGCTCGCATCCGAAGCGGCCATGGATATTCTCGAGTCAGGTGGCAACGCCGTTGACGCAGGCGTGGCCGCCGGCATCGTGCTCGGCGTTGTCCACTGCGACCTCGTCAACGTTGCCGGGGTCGCACCCATCATTCTCAAAATGGCGGATTCACCCAGAGTCGTGACCATTGACGGTCTTGGCACCTGGCCCAGCGCAGCTACCGCAGAATTTTTCGCTCGTGAATACGACGGCGAAATGCCTGAAGGCATTCTGCGCACCGTCGTACCTGCGGCGCCGGCATCGTGGATAACGGCACTGAAAGAATTCGGCACACGGTCTTTCTCCGACGTCAGCGCCGCCGCTATTGATGCCGCACGAAACGGATTTCCAACCTTTGAACTGTTAAGCGAATTCCTGCACAACAACGAAGACAAGTATCGCCGCTACCAGGCGAATGCCGACATCTATCTTGCCGCAGGACGCCCACCCCATGTTGGCGAGTCATTTGTGCAACATGATCTTGCAGACTCGCTTCAGTACATGGCAGATCAGGAACGAGCCGCAAACGGCAACCGCGCCGCGGGCCTGCAGGCTGCCTATGACGCCTTTTACCGCGGCGATATCGCCAACACGATTGCCCGCTACCACGCCGACAACGGTGGTTTTCTTACCCGTGAAGACATGGCGAGCTATCGCGTTCGCTTCGAGCAGCCTGTTGCCGCAAGCTTTGGCGGCTATGATTTCTACTGCTGCGGGCCGTGGTGCCAGGGTATCTCGCTGGCGCAGACTCTCGCGGCACTTGAAAAATCCGACTTCGACAAACAGGCACACAATTCGACAGCCTACATTCATGAACTGACGGAAATTTATAAACTCATCTTCGCGGATCGCGAGCGCTGGGTTGCCGATCCGGCATTTACAGATGTCCCGGTCGAGCAGATGCTGTCCAGCGAATACCTGTCGATGCGACTCAATCTCATCGACTCGGACAGTGCGTATCCGCAGATGCCGCCCGCGGGAGATCCCGTTGCCGGAACGGCTACCACACCCGAC
>CALHMG010000207.1 GCA_938034705.1 uncultured Gammaproteobacteria bacterium | reverse complement strand
CCGCCTTCCATGACGGCCACACACGAGTTGGTGGTTCCGAGGTCGATTCCAATAATTTTAGCCATGATGACTTATCCTGAAGTTCGTACTGTGATTCTTGTCTGATATCTGAATGTTGTTGGCGGCATCGTCGGTCAAATCCGAGCCGTGCAGCCTTGCTCTGTCGAGGAATCTGGGGCCTTCGCCAGCCGCTTCAACCCCTCATCTGTATTCGCTGATCATTTCTTGCCAAATTCGCGCTCGGGTGTCGTCTGAACGCTGCCGCTCATTGCGGTCAGGCGGCGCTCTCATCCCCGGATTCGGCTTTGTTTTCAGCAACTTCACCGTCTGCGGCCGCTGCCGCCACCATGACCATGGCAGGACGCAGCAGCCGGTCGTGCAGCTGATAACCCTTCTGGACGACCAGGGCGACGTGGTTCGCGGGTACTTCGTTGGTCGGCTGAGTCCCCATGGCCTGGTGCAGCTCCGGATCGAGCTTGGTGCCGGGCTCAGGGTCTATTGACTTGATCGAGTGCTTGTCGAAGGCGGCATCCATCTGGCGCAGCGTCAGGTCCAGCCCTTCGAGCATGCGGGGCAAGGCCTCTTCGCCGGATTCGCTCAGGTCAACGCTCTTGGCGAGGTCAAGACTGTCCCTGGCATCGAGCATGGCTTTGGCGAGAGACTCGGTGCCGTACTTGCGCGCCTTTGCGATATCGGCATCGGATCGCCGACGGATGTTCTCCATCTCGGCGTGGGCGCGAACGTACTTGTCCTTCATCTCGCTCGCTTCGGCGCGTGCGGCGTCAAGTTCTTCGTTTCCGCTGCCTTCGCTCTCGTCCGCCCCCTCAAGTTCGGAAGCGTCATCGTTCAAGTCTTCGGCCGCACCCGAAACATCCGCATCGGAGGATTCTGGTTGGCTGTCTGTGTTGTCTTTGCCTGCCATGTCTTCGTCCAGATTTACTCGCTTTGCGGCCAGCGCTTCTTCCGCGGCCGCCTCGTCTACAAAAGGTTCAACCCGGTCCGGCGCGTTGCCGATACCGCGTTTGCTTTTAGGCTTTTTCTTACCGAACACGTTCTCTCTCTTTGCCTGTACCTGAAGCCACTGTCGCGGACGACAAACCCGGGTACCCGGCACGTCGGTTCACCCGGGTACCCGGCCCGCCGGTTCATATGACTACGGACTTGCGGTCGCCAGACCACTATTTAAACCCCTGAGACACAGGGGCCGGATAATACCCGTCCATCACCCTGTACAGCACGGTGCGATTTACATTTTGAAGCAAGTTTCGGGACGTCACTCCCCGGTCAGCAAGGAATGGCTGTCGCCCGTCAGACTGAGCGCGCTGCCCAGTAAACGGGCGGTGGCGTCCACAATCGGAATTACCTCGGAGTAAGCCATGCGTGTCGGACCGATAACGCCGAGTACGCCAAGGCAGTTTCCGTCTACCGTATAGGGCGCGGTGACCACTGAAACGTTGTTCAGGCCCTTGTAGCCGGACTCCTCGCCGATATAGATGCTGACGCCGTCGGCCTTGAGGCTCTTGTCGAGCAGCTCAAGCAGATCGTGCTTGGCCTTGAACGCGGTAAACAGGTCGCGAAGCGTGTCGAGCTCGGCCAGATCCGGCACGTCGAGCAGGTTCTGCTCGCCTGACAGCACGACGTCACCGACATCGGCGTTTTCGGCACCTTCCTCGTCGTCGTCAAACAGGCCCCGCGCAACGCTCGCGGCGGTGCGAACGGCGGTACCCATCTGTTCGTTGTCCCGGGCCATCTCGGTCAGCAACACATGGCGAACCTCCGCCAGACTGCGACCGCGGTATTTGTGATTGAAAAAGTTCGCCGCTTCGACCAGCTCGCTCGGACTGAACTTTCGTTCGACGGCGATCACACGGTTCTGAACGCGGCCGTCCTCGGTTACCAGAATTGCCAGCACACGGTTTTCGGACAGATCAAGAAACTCGATCTGCCGGAAGCGCACGTCCTGGTCACGCGGCACCGTCACGATGCCGGCAAAACTGGTCACCTGGGAAACGAGATTGGTTGCACGTTCGAGCAGCTGCTGCGGATCGGCGCGACCTTCAAACTCGTGTTCGAGCTGACCGAAGGCGTCGTTGTTGAGCGGCTCAACGCGCAGCATGGAATCAACGAAAAATCGGTAGCCGGCCTGGGTGGGTATGCGTCCGGATGATGTATGCGGTGACGCGATGTAGCCGAGTTCTTCAAGATCCGACATGACGTTGCGGACCGTGGCCGGACTCACTTCCAGACCCGCTTCACGTGCAAGCGTGCGCGACCCCACCGGTGATCCACCGTCGATATAAAGCTGCACCAGCGAGCGCAGCAGCGCCTCGGCACGCTCGGAAAGGTTTTCGGACAATTTGTCTACCAAAGTTCAGACCTGCTTGCGCGCGTCAATTACATTACAAATAAGCGTCGAATCGCGGCGCCCGGGGCGGCACGAATGTCGGCGCCACGGCCAGAACCGGGCCACCGTCGACGGACCTCTACAAGCTGGCACTGTGCAGGGCAGAGTGCCAATTTTGACGCTATCAACCGCCTCAGCCGGGGTCAAGGACAGCACACCGGTTTGGCCGTGTTTGGGGCGTCGTGATAGGTTTGGCGGCTGATTTTCCCCACCAATCGGTAGTAAATGGCCAATCGATTCAAGCGCATCGGCATCTTCGGCAAGTACCGGGACGCCAGCGTCAAGTCCACCGTCGACACCCTGCGGGGCTTCCTGGAAGGCCAGGGCTGTGAGGTATTGCTCGACGACACGACCGGCGATGGAATCGACGGTACGCGGACTGATGCAGCGACGCTCGAGCGGCCGCTGGATCTCGCCATCGCCGTCGGCGGCGACGGCACCATGCTCAACGCGGCGCGGGAACTCGCGCGCTTTGAGACCCCGCTGGTAGGCATCAACCTCGGCCGGGTGGGCTTTCTCACCGACATTCCGGCTGAACGCATGATCGCCGAGATCGAACAGCTGCTGCTCGGCGAGTATTTTGAAGAAGAGCGCATCATGCTGCGCGTCGAGGTCGAGCACCACGGTGAGATTGTTCACTCCGCAATCGGCTTCAACGACATCGTTCTGCATAAAGGTGCGACCGCGCGGCTGCTGGACTTTCCGATTTACGTCAACGACAAGTTCGTGACCGACGTGCGCGCCGATGGTTTGATCTGCGCGACGCCAACGGGATCAACCGCGTACTCGCTGTCCGCCGGTGGCCCGATCTGCGTGCCCGGTATCTCAACGATACTGCTCGTGCCGATCTGTCCGCACACGCTCACCAACCGCCCGATTATTCTCTCGGACAAGGCGAACATAAAGATTGGCCCGGTTCGACTCGCGGCGGGATCTGCTCACCTTTCTGTCGACGGTCACCTGCAGTACACGTTCAGAGACGACGAGATCGTGCGGGTAAGACGCGCCCGACGAGTGGTTCGCATGGTGCGTCCCCGCGGCCACAACCATTTTGAAGCGCTGCGAACCAAGCTGGGCTGGGGCGACGTATTTTAAGGCTGCTTTTTCAGGTGGCTTTTGCGCACCCGCCGGACACGCACAATCGACTACTTGCACCGGCCACTTGAGGTTACAATTGGGCCGCTATGCAAACTCGTCTCTACGTCCGCAATCTGGCCATTGTTGAACAGGTCGACCTCGTCTTCGAGAAAGGCTTTTCGGTACTCACCGGTGAAACCGGCGCCGGCAAGTCGATTCTTATCGATGCCCTCGCCCTGCTGCTCGGCGCCCGCGCCGATACCGGCCTGATCCGCCACGGCACCACCAAGGCCGAAGTCATGGCGGCGTTCGAAATTGACAACGACAGCGATGCAGCCCGCTGGCTGATTGATAACGATCTGTTTGACGATGAAGAATGCGTTCTGCGTCGCCTTATTCACACGGACAAACCAACGCGCGCGTTCATCAACGGACGCCCGGCCCCCATTCAGTGGTTGCGCGACCTGGGCTCACTGCTGGTCGACATTCACGGGCAACACGAACACCAGTCGCTGCTTCGCCGCGACATTCAGCGCCAGATTCTTGACGACTTTGCCGACCATCAGGATGTCGTTGCCGATCTCGCCGAACGCTTTGAAGAGATCCGCAAGTTAAAGACGCGCTACGACGAGATGAACTCAGCGTCGAGTGACCGCAAGGCGCGTATCGATCTGCTGCGTTATCAGGTGGAGGAGCTTGCTGCACTTTCACCTGGCGATGGCGAATACGTACAGCTGACTGAAGAACACGGTCGTCTCGCCAACGCGGATGCGCTGATGGGCGGACTGCGTCGAAGCCTTGATGAGCTCTACGACGCCGACGAAGGCTCGGTGCAGGCCATGATCTCGGCGACCCTCGCGCGCATCAGCGATCTGAGTGAATTCGACCCCACGCTGGAAAGCGCAACCGAGTTGCTGAACGGTGCACTCATCAGCGTTGAAGAAGCCACCAAGGCCCTTCGCGCGGGCCTTGATCGCGTCGACAACGACCCCGCGCGGCTGAGCGAGGTCGATTCACGCCTTGTCCAGATGCATGACCTTGGACGCAAGCACCAGACCAAGCCCGATGAGCTACCCGGCGTGTTTGCAGCCATGAGCGCCGAGCTGGCGGAATTTGATGACGGTGATGGCACGCTTGAAGGCCTCGCCAAACGCATCGAAGCGCTGACCGCCGAATACCGCGCCATCGCCGAGACGGTTACCCACGGCAGAAAGAAAGCGTCCGACGCTCTCGGTCGCGAAGTGACTGAAGCGATGCAGCATCTTGGAATGTCGGGCAGCGTTTTTCATGTGGCCGTCGACGGCGTCGATAACGACGAGCCGACGCGCTACGGCCTGGATCAGATCGAATTTCAGGTGTCGGCCAACCCCGGCAGCCCGCCAAAGTCGATTGCCAAAGTGGCATCGGGCGGAGAGCTCTCGCGAATTTCACTGGCAATACAGGTCATCATCGCCGCGATTGGCCGCGTGCCAACGCTGGTGTTTGACGAAGTTGATGTCGGCATTGGCGGCGGCGTTGC
>CALHMG010000206.1 GCA_938034705.1 uncultured Gammaproteobacteria bacterium | reverse complement strand
TTCTCGCCGATCCTCATAGACCCAGTGCACGCTGAGCTCCCACCCGAAGTTGGAGCTGCTGCCGTTGAGGTAGGCAATCGCCTGACCGTCCGGCGACCATGACGGCGAGAGAATGCCGCCGTAGGCGCTGGTGGTGAACACCCGTCCGCCGTTGGGGAACGACGACGTATCGCCGTCATAGTCCGACACAACCAGCTCACTGACCCGATTTTCGACACCCCCGTTACGGGCAACGTACGCGATCAGTGTCTCGAAGGCCCCGGGCACGCCGGTAAGCTTTTCGAACACCACGTCGCTGATTCGGTGCGCAAGCTTGCGCAGATCCTTGCCTTCGACGCCGGTCCAGGCGCCGCCTTCAAGCTGCCCTTCGGCGCCCTGGAAGACATCAAACAGACGAAACTCAATACGATAGTTGTTGGGCGCTTCCTGAATCACCCGGCCAATCACCATGGCCTCGGCCTTGAGCAGCCGGAAATCCTTGAACTTGATGTCTTCGGGCTTGCTCGGGGCGCTCAGGTGGTCGGCGCGGGGAATCGGATCAAAGCGACCGCTGTTGGTCAGGTCTGCTTCAATAATTGACGCAATGTCCTGGCCAATCGTCGTCGTGCCTTCAACGGCAAAGGGGACAATGGCGACAGGAATGCCGCGAATCTGACCCTTGCTGACTTCGATCCGCAGCGCCGCGTGCGCAGTGAACGTGGTGGCAACCAGCGTTACCGCAACCACAGCCTGCATCAGCTCTTTGAGTGAGAGTAGTCGTCGCGAAATTGGGTTTTGCATCATGGTCATCTTTAAGTCTTGGGTTTCAGGCTACCAGCGCCCTGATGAATGTTCGCTTAACGAACGGGAATCGGGAATACAATCACGATGTCCCGGTAGTGTGGGTAATACTTTGCTTCAGGTGGTATCGGGATCGGTGACGCCGACAGCACCGCGTTGACCGTGGTTCTGTCTACCAGTGGATAACCGCTGGAGGAGATGACTTTGGCATTTTGTACCTCTCCGCGTGGACCCACCACAATCTCCACCTCCACAACAAGATTCGGCGGATAGTCGCCGGATGGTTCTCGCCAGGCGTTTTCAATCGCGGCCTGGATGAGGCCCGCGTATTTATCCTGGAACAGACTCTGGGCTTCGCTCGCCACCTGACGTTCTTCAGCCGCGAGTCGCCGCTCGGCCTCTTCCGCCATCCGCTGTTCCATCTCCGCCTGCACCCGCGCTTCCTCTTCGTTGCGGATGCGCTCAGCTTCAGCCTTTTTCTTTAACTCTTCGGCCTGCTTTTTCTGTTCTTCGGCCTTGCGCTTCTTTTCTTCCTCGACCTTCTTCTTCAGTTCTTCTTCAGCTTTTTTGCGCTTGGCTTCTTCTTCCTTACGCAGCTTTTCGGCCTCGGCCTTTTTCTTTTCCTGTTCTTTCTTCTTGATCTCTTCTTCGGCTTTTTTCTTCTTCAGCTCTTCTTCTTTTTTCTTTTGTTCCTGCTCTTTCTTCTTGAGCTCTTCTTCTTTCTTCTTTTTATCCAGAGCAAGCTTCTTCGCTTCCTCTTCTTTCTTCAGCCGGTCCTGCTCTTTTTGCTTGCGCTCCTGCTCCAGACGCTTTTTCTCGTCTTCCTTGCGCTTAACTTCTTCTTCCTTGCGCTTTTTCTCTTCGGCTTTGCGCTTGGACTCAAGCTCGAGCAGACGCTTTTGCTCCTGCTCGCGTTTTTGCTCAAGCTCTTTCTGCTTTTGCTCGAGCTCTTCGACCTTTTGCTGATGTTTTTCCGCTTCAAGCCGACGCTTCTCGTCGGCCTGCTTCATCTTGGAGAGTTCTTTCTGAACCAGCTTCTCGTCCACAACCTTGGCCTGAATCGGCGGGCTTGCGGATGACTCCCCGGAAGTGAACGGGTTTTTGAAGTTAAAGCTGAAGAAAAGCAGAAAAACTACACCCGCATGGATTGCGAGTGCCATCAGCATCGACTTGGCGGTAAAGCCGTGACGACTGGACTTTTTCTTCTTCGCCTTCTTCACTGTCCGGGTACGGATTCCGTTACGAGTCCAACACTGGGTACGCCCGCCTTCTGCAGCATCACCATGGCCTTGGCCACTTCGCCGTAGGCGACGTTTTTGTCACCGCGCACCAGAAACGGTGTATCGGGTGCCTGGCGCAGTACCGCCGCCGCGGCGGCGCGTACGCGATCAGCAGATGCCGGCGCGTCGGACTCTTCGTTCAAGTAGTAGTTCCCGACCGAATCGACCGTCAGCACAAACGGCTCGCGATCATCGGACGTCAGCTGATTCGCCGCCGTTTCGGGAAGTTCGACATTGACGCCCGCCGTCAGCAGCGGCGCCGTCACCATGAAAATCACGAGCAGCACGAGCATGACGTCGATGTAGGGCACAACATTGATCTCGCCCATCAGCTTGCGTGAGCGTCGATGCCGTACAAATGTGTTCAGTCTTGCCATGGCTTAGATCCTTCGACTATCGATCAGGTGCGCCAGCGTTGCGTGACACAAACGTCTGGCGGTTAACGATAGACAGAAATTCTTCCATGAAGATCTCGTAGCGCGTCATCAGTCGCTCCGAGGTATTGCTGAATCGGTTGTAGGCGATCACGGCCGGGATAGCGGCGAACAGTCCCATCGCCGTTGCGATCAGCGCCTCGGCGATACCGGGTGCGACCGTCGCGATGGTCACCTGCTGAATGGTGCCGAGGCTGCGAAACGAATTCATGATGCCCCAGACGGTGCCAAACAGACCAATGTAAGGACTGGTAGAACCCACGGTTGCGAGAAACGACAGATGGATTTCGAGCGCGTCGATCTCTCGCGACAGCGCCACGCGCATCGCCCGATGGACACCGTCGACAAGGTCGCCACGATCAATATGATCTTTACCGGACAGCCGGTTAAATTCGCGATAGCCAGCCGAGAAGATGCTCGCCATTCCCTCAAGCTCGCGACGCCGGCCGGACCATTCCTGATGCAGGCGCGTGAGATCACCACCGGACCAGAACTCGTCTTCGAACTCGTCGGCGGATTCTTCGAGTTGACGAAAACTCAGCCACTTTCGAAAAATCATCGTCCAGGAAATAAAAGACGCGAGCAGCAACAGCAGCATCACCATCTGTACCAGCAGACTCGCATCGCGAATCAGATCCAGAA
Source organism: uncultured Gammaproteobacteria bacterium (assembly GCA_938034705.1). Classification (GTDB taxonomy): domain Bacteria; phylum Pseudomonadota; class Gammaproteobacteria; order Arenicellales; family CALHMG01; genus CALHMG01. The sequence goes on along the minus strand of CALHMG010000206.1, from coordinate 4,371 downwards.
TCGACATCGATTCTGTAGCCGCCGTAATATTTACAATCTCGTTCATTCGGTGTTTCCGGAACAGTCTTCGAAAGACCGGTTCTTCTTGTTCGTCAGTTCAGGTCAGTTCGCAAAATTTCAGTTGAAAACCAGTCGGCTATCTCAAGGCCTCAAGCAAACGCGGCGGCAGGCGAGTCGGCTTGAATGACTCAAAATCCACACAACCAAGTTTTACTAACGCTTGAACCAATGGTTTGGTGTCAGGGCCAGACGGTCTTTTTATCTCTGATCCGTCAGCTGTCCCGTCACCAGGTACGCTGTCACGACTCTCGGTACCGGATCGAAGCAACCGGACGGTCTGCTTCAGCCATACGCTGGCGCCCCCGACGGCCTTACGGCCACCCAGATCAGCATCAGAATCCGCAACCCAGGCGTCAACCCGGATCAGATCATCAAGTCTGGCTGGCTGGTCGTAGCGTATGTCGACCTGACGGGCAACAAAACCGGTCCGCCGGCCATCGCTGCCATGCATCAATGCATCAACATCAAGTTGCTCGGCTGATCCTCTTGCCACAGCTCTAAGCCACTCCGTTCGAGCTCGTTCCATGAACCTCAAATAGTTGGCGTAGTATACAACGCCCGCCGCGTCGGTATCCTCGTAATACACCCGCAAATCTATAGAAAAAACGCTATTTGCAAAGTGTTGGTTAAGGTTCGCGTCAGGGTGTGTCGGAGTCATGGCGTATTCGATTCAGATTGTTTCAGCGAGGCGTGGGCAATCAACGACAACTGTTGCCGATTTCAGGGCACCGGGCGCGGCCGGAAGCTCAGGATTTTCCGTCGAACAGGCCGCTTTGAGACAGCGCGGACTCCGCATTGGCCGGTATCTCCAGATTAAAGTGCGCCCAGCTGGCCCGGGTCACGACTCGCCCGCGCGGTGTACGCATCAGCAGACCCTGCTGGATCAGAAACGGCTCAACCACGTCTTCAAGCGTGCCTCGCTCCTCGCCAACCGCCGCCGCGAGGTTCTCGATTCCGACGGGCCCGCCGTCGAATTTCTGCATAATCGTCGACAGAAAGCTGCGATCGAGCACGTCGAGACCGCGGGAATCGACTTCCAGCATGTCCAGCGCGGACTCGGCCAGAGTCTCGTTGATGCTGCCATCACCGCGAACCTGGGCGTAATCCCGTACCCGGCGCAGCAGCCGGTTCGCGATTCGCGGCGTGCCCCGCGCGCGCTTGGCGATGGCCATGACGCCGCCTGCGTCCGCCGGCACGCCGAGAATACTGGCCGATCGGCCGATGATGTGCGCCAGATCATCGGTGCTGTAAAACTCCAGCCGGTGCACGATGCCAAATCGGTCGCGCAGGGGTGATGTCAGCAGTCCGGCGCGGGTTGTGGCGCCAACCAGAGTAAACGGCGGCAGCGACAGCTTTATCGAGCGTGCGGCCGGACCCTCCCCGATAACGATATCGAGCTGGTAGTCCTCAAGGGCCGGATACAGAATCTCTTCGACCACCGGCGACAGACGGTGAATCTCGTCAACAAAGAGAACGTCGTTTTCTTCGAGATTGGTCAGAATGGCGGCCAGATCACCAGCCTTTTCCAGCACCGGGCCGGACGTCTGGCGGAAGGTCGCGCCCAGTTCGTTCGCAATTATGTGAGCCAGCGTCGTCTTGCCGAGCCCGGGCGGGCCAAACACCAGCACATGATCGAGCGCTTCGCTTCTGCCACGAGCAGCCGTAATGAACACATCGAGCTGCTCGCGCGCCTTGGGCTGACCGACAAAATCGTCGAGTGAAAGCGGACGCAGACTGCGCTCGATCGCCTGTTCGCTTGGCGAGTCAGATTCGTTCATCGCAGAGAGTACTGATTCTCGTTCGGCCATCGACTTTCCTGCTCTGGTGAAAACGTACCGGCTATGATGCCAGTATCTTCAGCGCTTCTCGAATCAGCGCTTCGGTGCCAAGGTTTTTGCCTTTAACTGCGCGAACGGTCTTGGCAGCCTCGGTGGGTTTGTAACCGAGTGCTTCGAGCGCGCTGATAGCGTCCCGGGATGCGTTGGCCGGCTGGTCTGCTGTCGCGCCAACATCGCCTGCGGCAACACCGGCACCGGCGGCTTCAAATCCCTCGAGTCGATCACGAAGATCGATAATCAGACGTTCTGCTGTTTTTTTTCCGACCCCGGGTATGCGCGTGAGGCTGGTTACATCGTCACCGCGTACGCAGGTGAGAAATTCTTCGGTCGACATCGCCGATAAAATCGCGAGACCCATGCGTGGCCCGACGCCGTTGACCTTGAGCACATGTCGAAAGAGATCACGGTCGCGCAACTTGCCGAACCCGTACAGAAGCTGCGCATCTTCTCGCACCACAAAGTGCGTATGCAGGGTGGCCTCCTTGTCGAGGTCAGGCAGGTCGTAGAAAGTCGACATGGGCGCCTCAACCTCATAGCCGATTCCGCCGGCCTCGATAATCACAATCGGCGGCGACTTTAATTTTATGATGCCGCGCAGGTAGCCGATCATGATGCACTGACCCGTGAGTTATATCGCTCGGTGTGGCTGTGACAGATCGCGCAGGCAAGCGCGTCGGCGGCATCCGTCGCCGGTGCCTTGGTGAGGCCTAGCAGTACCCGCACCATGTGGCCGACCTGGGATTTGTCTGCCGACCCCTTACCTACCAGAGCCTGTTTGATTTCCCGGGCGGCGTACTCAAATACCGGCAGTTCATGATTGGCGCCCGCGCACAGAATGACGCCGCGCGCCTGGCCCAGCACCAGCGCCGATCGGGGGTTGTTGGCCACGAATACTTCTTCGACGCACATGACGTCGGGTGAATGCGTTTCGACGATCTCGCAGATGCCGTCGTAAATGCGCTTGAGGCGGGCCGGCATTTCGCCGCCGTCGATAGCGCGAATGGTCCCGGCGGCAACATAGGTGACGTCGGGGCCCTTAACATCAACGACGCCAAAGCCGGTGACACGAGACCCTGGATCGATGCCGAGTACGCGCATGGTCTGACCTTGCAGCCGTCAGCCGGCTTCGGCCATATCCTCCGGGAAGCTGGCGTTGGTAAAGACGTCCTGAACATCGTCCAGTTCTTCCAGCGCATCTATCAGCCGCATGACTTTCTCGGCGTCCTCGGCGTCCATGTCCACATCCACCGCCGCGCGCTGAATCAGCTCTGCCTGGACCGGCGTCAAATCGGCTTCAATCAACGCGTTCTGTACCGTGTGAAAGGCCTCTGGCGTTGTGGTGACTTCTATTGAGCCGTCCTCGTCGGTTTCAACGTCATCGGCGCCGGCCTCAACCGCAATCTCCATGACCTTGTCTTCGTCTGCGCCGGGCTCGAACAGCATCGACCCCAGCCGAGTGAACAGGTAGGCAACCGATCCGTCCGTCCCGAGATTGCCGCCGTGCTTGGTAAAGGCGTGGCGCACCTCGCCGACGGTACGATTTTTGTTGTCCGTCGCGCATTCGACCATGATGGCAACGCCGCCGATGCCGTAACCCTCGTATCGGACTTCTACAATGTCGTCACCGTCGAGTTCACCGGTGCCACGCTTGACGGCCCGCTCCACGGTGTCACGGGTCATGTTGGCGCCAAGCGCCTTGTCAATCGCTGAACGAAGCGAAGGATTTGAATCCGGATCGCCGCCGCCGGCGCGCGCCGCTACGGTGATTTCACGAATCAGCTTGGTGAAAAGCTTGCCACGCTTGGCGTCCTGCGCGGCTTTGCGAAAGCGGATGTTGGCCCATTTACTGTGTCCGGCCATGGCGTCTTCATGCTCCCAGAAAGTCGGTAAGGATGGTTCGGGCCATGCCTGCGTCTGTCGCGAATTTTGTCGTCGCGCGTGAGCCCTGGCCGTACCCATCGGGGTTGGCCCAAGTGTACCACCGCCACTGTTTTGACCGAAGCACCGAGGCGATGGGTGTCAGGAGCGCTGACGGCCGGCCATGCCGCAACAGTCTGATGCGATCAAAAACCGTGCGTGTCTCGAAGGCGCTGGAGTAAAGACCGGTTGGTCCAGGACCACACCTCTTCGATCGCGCGCTCGATGGGACGCCAGCGCGCTTCGGAATGTTCCTTTGGGTTCAGGGTCACCGCGGTCTCCCCGGGCAGCGCGAGCGAAAACTGATGTTCGACGTTACGCGCGCCGTTAGGGCCGTACTTGCGCGTCCAGCCTGCCGGGATGTCAAACTCTTCGGTGTGGTGCCAGTTGTGGATGTCATCGACGGTGACGTCGATACCGGTTTCCTCCCGAAGCTCGCGGCACGCAGCCATCTCGGGAGTCTCGTCCGGCCACTTCAACGAGCCTGTAATCGACTGCCAGAATACAGGCGAGGTGCGTTTGATCAGCAACACCGCACCATCGACGGTGTGCACCG
>CALHMG010000205.1 GCA_938034705.1 uncultured Gammaproteobacteria bacterium | reverse complement strand
CTGATCCCAGGCGGCTCTCGGTTTGTGAAAAGGGTGTTATGACCAACGACCAGGACGCGATGCTTGAATGCCGGAATCTATGGAAGGTTTTCGGCGACGGTGCCAACGAGGCGCTGTCACGTGAACTGGCAACGTCGTCCGACCCTCAGGCGGTCGCATCTAATCTTAAAGAGGCCGGTTCCATCGTCGCCTGCGGTGACGTCGAACTCGCTATCAAGCCTGGTGAATTCTTTGTACTGATGGGCCTGTCCGGCTCGGGCAAGTCCACCTTGCTGCGTTGCATGTCCAGACTCACCGACGCCAGTGCCGGCGAGCTCAGGCTCGATGGCGGTGATTTCCTCGCGCTGAATGAAAAGCAGCTGATGCAGGTGCGCCGCGAAAAGATGGGCATGGTGTTCCAGCATTTCGGGCTGTTCCCGCACATGAATGTACTCGACAACGTGGCGTTTCCGTTGCGCGTTCAGAGCGTATCCGTTGCGGATCGCCAGGCCAAAGCGCTCGAGATGATCAACATCGTCGGCCTTGAAGGCCGTGAAGATGCATTCCCGCATCAGCTTTCCGGCGGTCAGAAGCAACGCGTCGGCATTGCCCGCTCTCTGGCAGTCGATCCTGAACTATGGTTTCTCGATGAACCGTTCAGCGCGCTGGATCCCCTTATTCGCTGGCAGATGCAGTCCGAGCTCCTGTCGCTGCAGCAAAGGTTTAAGAAAACCATTGTCTTTGTGACTCACGATTTCATGGAAGCGGTACGTCTGGCTGATCGGATTGCGATCATGAAAGACGGTTTTGTTGTACAGGTGGGTACGCCTCAGGAAATCGTGCTGGCTCCGGCGAATGACTACGTCGCCGAATTCGTCAAAGAAGCACCCAGAACCAAGATCATCAAACTCGATCAGCTGCTCGAGCCGACGTCTTCGGAAATGGCGACATCCGGTGCGACAACGCTACGCGCCGATATGACACTCGAAGATGCCCTGGCGTGGGGGGCTGAACGTGGCGAGGCCATGCCGGTCTGCGACGACGCTGGAAACACGGTCGGCGTGATCACCCCTGAACGTCTTGCGGCTGCGCTGAAAGCGCAACCCGCAAAGCAGTAGGTCGAAGGTCGTGGCTGACACCCTCGCGCCGGTATCACGTCTGGGTGCACGGCGTTTTTCGTTTTCGAATTCAATGATTCCGTGGGTGTGCATCATCGCGCTTGCCACGGTTGCGGCGCTGGCCGCCGATGCGTTGCCGTGGCTTAAAGCGTGGCCGTCCGCCTGGATCGTGCCCGTCACCGGCGTGCTTAATTCGGCCATGGAGTGGTTCTCGGAATTTGTCGAACCGGTGACACGCGCAATCAGCGCAATACTCGAATGGCCGATGGTCACGTTGCGTGACGCTTTGCAGTGGCTGCCGTGGCCTGTGCTCGTGGCTGCAATTGTGCTACTCGCTTTTCACGCATCAGGTTTGCGGCTCGCGCTAGTCTGTCTCGCGGCGCTGCTCTATGTTGCGCTGTCGGGCTACTGGATTCAGGCGATGAATACGCTGGCCCTGGTTGGCATTGCGGTGCCGCTGTCGCTGGCGCTTGGGCTCGGATTTGGTATCTGGTCATCCAAAACTCGCACAGGGTCCCGGGTCGTGCCGCCGCTGCTCGACCTGATGCAGACCATGCCGACCTTTGCGTATCTGATCCCGTTGCTGGTGATGTTCGGCTTTGGTCCGGTCGTGGGTTTGATCGCAAGCGCGGTTTACGCCTGTCCGCCAATGGTGCGAAACGTACACCTGGGACTCAAGGGCGTCCCGTCAGAGATCATCGAGGCCGCAACGATTTCGGGATCAACGGGCTGGCAGAAACTGTTCTGGGTAGAGCTGCCGGCGGCGATGACCCAGATCAAGGTTGGCATGAACCAGACCATCATGGCTGCACTCAGCATGGTGATCATCGCATCGGTGATTGGCGGGTTTAACGATATTGGCTGGGAAGTGCTCAGCACCATGCGCAAAGCGCGATTTGGCGAAAGCCTGTTGGCGGGTCTCGTCATCGTGCTGATTGCGGTGGTGATGGATCGCATATCGGCGGCCTACACCAACAGTGAGCGTCCAGCCGGCGCATGGCGTCCCGCTGCAAACACCTTCTGGACTGTTGTTGCCGCGCTGGTTGTCAGCGCCGTTGTTATCAAACTGGTCGGTTGGGAGATGACAATCGAAGAGGCGCGGTGGTCGAAGAACATCGCTCTCTGGCTCAATGAAAAGCTTGAGGCCGTGGTCATCGCGTACGGAGAGCTGCTCACCAGTATCAAAAATACGCTGTTCTTTTTCTATCTGCTGCCAATCCGGATTGGCTTTACCGACACGATCCAGACTTTTACCTGGGGTTTTGAATTCACAGCGCCAATGCGATGGAGTTACATCATCGGTGCAGGCGTTCTGGCGCTGGGTATCGGGTACGCCAGGTCCTGGCGGATCGGCATCGCAATCGCGGCAGTCGGGTATCTGCTTTACTTCGGATTTACGGGTCTCCCCTGGGTCGTGGTTGTGGCTGTGGTGGCGACGATTGCGTGGCAGGTTGGCGGGGCACGCACCGGGGTGTTCGCGCTGGTTTCGCTGCTTTTTATCGCGGCCACCGGCATGTGGGAGCCGGCCATGCTGTCGGTCTATCTTTGCGGCGCGGCCGCGGTCATGTCGTTTTTGTTCGGTGCGTCCCTGGGAATCTGGGCCGCCTCGAGTGATCGGGTTTCGGCGGTTCTGAAACCTGTTGCCGATACGTTTCAGACGATTCCGCTATTTGTCTTTTTGATTCCGGTGTTGATGTTCTTTCAGATTGGCGAGTTCACGGCATTACTCGCAATCATTGCCTATGCGTTCGTGCCGGCATTGCGCTACACCGAAAGCGGATTACGACAGGTTTCGCCAGAGCTGCTGGAGGTCGCGGTGGAGCAGGGTTGCACATCGCGACAGATTTTCTGGCAAATCAAACTGCCGCTGGCGATTCCAAGCATTATGGTCGGTTTCAATCAGACGGTGATGTTTTCGTTTGCCATGCTCGTGATTGCGGCGCTGGTTGGCACAACCGGGCTCGGGCAGCAGATATTTGTCGCCTTGAGCTCCGCAGATGTCGGTCTTGGTGTGGTGGCAGGTCTGTCGATGGCACTGCTGGCGATGATCGTCGATCGAATCATGCAGTCGTGGGCACGGGAACGCTTCGCGGCACTTGACGCATGATCTGGCGTTACGCGTAGAGCCTAGCCGGGCATGCACTTTTTCAGAATGTCGATCAGCGCGTCCGGCTGTTCAATCGCCGCAAGGTGCCCGGCAGCGGCAATCGGATAAAATTCAGACTGGGGAATCGCCGCGTGCAGTCGCCTGCCGGTTTCAATCGGTATCCATTTGTCTTCCTCTCCCCAGACGACACAGACCGGACACCTGATTTTTCCATACAGCGGCTGAACCTGATCGGTGTACTTCTGGTCGGCCTGTGCAATCTGTCGATAAAACGCCGCGCGGCCAGCGTCTCCGAGCCAGGGTGCTACCAGGTTTGCCAACGTCTCGGGTTCAAGCGGTCGATGACACGCACCTTTGATGTAGGCCTCAACGATTGCCTGGTGTATGTAATCTGGAACGCCAGCGAAAGCCTGCTCGTGTTGCCGGACGTGGGCAAAAAACGGACTTCCCCAGGGCGCCATGGCGACAACGTTTATCAGTGTCAGGTGACGGTACTGTTTGCCCTCAAGCAGGTGTGCTCGCAGGCTTATTGCGCCACCGAAGTCATGCGCGATCACAGATGGCGCATCGAGTTTCCAGTGATCGAGAAGTTCAGCCAGCAGTTCGGTTTGTATCTCCAGA
>CALHMG010000204.1 GCA_938034705.1 uncultured Gammaproteobacteria bacterium | reverse complement strand
CCGGGTGATCAGGATGACTCTGACTTTGCCGATCTAGCGGTGGGCGACAGCTATGACCTGGCGTTGGTCAAGCAGGCGACGAGTGTAGACCCAAGTCCTGCGACTCATGGCTCGCTGGTGACGTACGCGATCGCCGTAACCAACCAGGGCACGGTGCCGTCGGGGGCCTTTCAGGTTACTGACGTGATTCCAGCCGGCATGACTTTTCAGTCTGCTTCGGCGCCGGGTGCAGCAACCGTGATCACTGATCCGGGTGTCAACATGACAGGCAACGTCGTGTTCGACGTACCTCTCGCTGACGAACTCGCACCAGGCGCTCGAATGAAGTTCGAGATCGTGGTGAAGATCGAAGACGTGCTTGCGGCACCGTTTCGCAACAACGGCGAGATAACCGAAGACTCCGGCGCCGATGAAGACTCGGATCCGAACGACGGCTCCGGTGGAACGGACACAATCGACGATACGACTGCCAACAACGATAACGACCCGGGGGATTCCGATGACTCGGACTTCGACATCCTGGAAGTTACGCCTGAGTACGATCTGGCATTGATCAAGTCCGTACTGCAGACGGTGCCGACACCGGCCACGCTCGGTTCACAGGTGACCTACATGATCACGGTAATGAATCAGGGCAACGTGCCAAGCGGGGTGTATCAGGTTACTGATGTAATCCCGGCGGGCATGAGTTTTGTCTCTGCCTCGGCGACGCCTTCTGGCACCGTCATCACCGATCCGGGTGTTGGTAACGGTGGCTCGGTGACGTTCGATGTTCCGCTTGTGAGCGCGCTTGATGTAGGTGATCAGACGATCTTCAACGTCACGCTGCAGATTGACGATGTGCTCCAGTCGCCGTTCCGCAATACCGCTGAAATCACGGAAGACTCCGGTGACGACAGTGATTCGGACCCAACCGACGGTTCGGGTGCGACCGACACGATTGACGATAACGATGTCACAACTGATGAAGATGTTGGTGATGAAGACGACTCTGACTTTGCTGATGTTGGCGCACTGGTCGAATATGACCTTGCGTTGATCAAGGCCGAGACCAGTCTGTCGACGACACCGCCAGCTGTTGGTACACAGGTGACGCATACAATCACCGTCATGAACCAGGGTAACGTGCCTTCAGGCACCTACACGGTTGATGACCTGCTGCCACCAGGCATGGGTTACGTCAGCGCAACGCCAGCGCCGACGACTGACCCCGGTGCAGGTAACGATGGTGTTGTGCAATGGGTCGTTCCGGTGGGTTCAGAACTTGCCGTGGGTGCTCAGACAACATTTGTGATTGTCAGCGAGATTCTCGACGCAGATCTTGCGCCATATCGAAACAACGCCGAAATCACCGCAGACAGCGGTGATGACGAAGACTCTGATCCGGGCGATGGCTCGGGCAGCGCGGATACCTTCGATGACAACGATGTCACGAACGATTCCGATGCCAATGACGAGGACGACTCGGACTTCTCAACGCTTTCGCTTGAGCCCCGGTACGACCTCGCCATGATCAAGGAGAACCTGGGTATTGCACCATCGCCGGCTGCCGTCGGCAGTCTGGTGACCTACCGCATTACGGTGATGAACCAGGGCGATTTGCCTTCAGGCAGCTACACGGTGACCGACATGCTTCCAGCCGGATTGACCTATGTGTCTTCCAGCCCGGTCGCAACCGCGGATCCGGGTACTGGCTTCAGTGGGCCGGTAACCTGGGTTGTGCCTGCGACGAGCGAGCTCGCTGCGGGTACCCAGACAACGTTCGAACTTGTCGCAGAAATTGCGGCGGGCGCAACGTCACCGATCCGTAACGCTGCGGAAATCACCGAAGATTCTGGAGACGACGACGACTCTGACCCAACCGATGGTTCGGGCGGTACCGACACGTTTGATGACGGCGACGTCACCAACGACGAGGACCCGGGCGACGAAGACGATTCTGACTTCGATGAGTTCGTGCTTGAGGCGGGTTATGACCTCGCTCTGATCAAGGAGCTGCTCAACGTGAGTCCGAGTCCTGCTGCTGTCGGTTCGACCGTGACGTATCAGATCACGGTTCAGAACCAGGGTGGTGAGCCTTCGGGTACTTACACGGTCAGCGATGTGATTCCGACAGGCATGACGTTTATGTCAGCGCTGCCGGCCGCGTCCAGTGCGCCCGCAGTTGGCGCGACGGGAACCGTTGACTGGGTTGTTAATGCGGCGAATGAACTGGCGCCTGGAGATCAGGCCACGTTCACTCTGGTGCTGCAGATTGATGATGCTGCAGGCTCTCCGTTCAAGAACACGGCGGAGATCACCGCAGATTCAGGAGATGACGAAGACTCTGATCCAACTGACGGTTCAGGCGGAACAGATACCTTCGACGATCATGACGTAACCAACGATCAAGACCCTGCGGATTCAGACGACTCTGACTTTGCCGAGCTTGCCCTGGGTGACAGTTATGACCTTGCGTTGATCAAGCAGGCGACGCTTGTTACTCCGACTCCTGCAGATCACGGATCTCAGGTGACGTACACGATCACGGTCGAGAATCAGGGAACGGTACCTTCAGGTGCATTCCAGGTTACCGACGTGATTCCGGCGGGAATGGTGTTTGTTTCGGCGGCGGCAGCGCCTGCGGGAACTGTGATCACCGATCCAGGCGTGGGCAATGCAGGAAGCGTGGTGTTTGATGTGCCGCTGGCCGCCGAAATCGCGGCCGGTACGCAGACGACGTTTACCGTCATCGTCGAGATCGACGATGTGCTTTCGGCGCCGTTTACCAACATCGCTGAAATCACCGAAGATTCCGGAGCCGACGAAGACTCCGATCCCAACGATGGTTCAGGTGGTACCGACACATTTGACGATACCGATGTCACCAACGACAACGATCCGGGTGATTCTGACGACTCTGACTTCGACACGCTCGCGGTTGCGCCTGACTACGACCTGGCGTTGATCAAGACGCTGACAACGGCCGATCCTGCTCCGGCAGATCTTGGTTCGGTGTTGACGTACACGATCACCGTCATGAATCAGGGCAACGTTCCCAGCGGTGTTTTCCAGGTTACAGATGTGATTCCGGCAGGTCTCACGTTTGTATCGGCCAGCGCGACTCCAGCAGGTACCGTCATTACGGATCCTGGTGTGGGTAGTGCAGGCGCGGTTACATTCGATGTGCCGCTGGTGAGCGCTCTGAACGTCGGCGAGCAGACAACCTTTACGGTTGTGGCTGAAGTCGTTGATATCGTCAGTGGTCCTTTCCGCAACAACGCGGAGATTACTGAAGATTCCGGTGATGATTCAGATTCAGACCCAACGGATGGCTCTGGCAGTTCTGACACCGTCGACGATACCGATGTCACAACCGACGTTGGCCCGACAGATCAGGACGATTCGGACTTCGACAATCTGGTGATTCCGATCAACTACGATCTGGCACTCGACAAGATGCTGACACCAGGCGTACCGCTTGATCTGGCCCTGAACGGCCAGAACAGCTTCGACATCGTGATTGAGAACGAAGGCAACGTCGCGTCGGGCGCATTCAGCATCACCGACATGCTGCCTGCGGGCTTGAGCTATGTGTCAGCAACGCCAGCGGCAGATGCGCCGGCCGTTGCGGGTGACACGGGCTTGCTGACCTGGTCGATTCCGGCAACAGCCGAACTCGCGCCAGGCGACACGATGACGATCACACTGGTCGTGCAGGTGGACGATCCGTCCATGGCGGGATTCCGAAACTGGGCCGAGATTGAAACGGATTCGTCCGGTGATCTGGGTGTTACTGACAGCGATTCACAGCCAGGCGACAACGACGGTAACGACAGCGGCAGTGGCCTTGGTCCTGACGGCAGCGATCCGGCGTCCGAAGATGATTCTGACGACGAAGAGTTGCGCGTTGTTTACGACCTTGCGCTGATCAAGACGCTTTCGCCGGGGCAGACGCCCTGGGTGCTGGAAGGTTCAGTCGTCAGCTACGACGTCGTTGTGAAAAACCAGGGTAACGTTCCGTCCAACGCCTTTTCGGTGGTTGATACGGTACCGACGGGCATGAGCTGGGTGAGCGCTTCGGGACCAGGCTTTATCTGTGTCCACGATGGAGCGGCCACCGGTGGTGCGGCAACGTGTGATTACACACCGCCGACTGCTGCAGATCTTGCACCGGGTGCGACGATAACGCTGCAGATTCAGCTTCAGGTTGATGATCTGACTAACGCGACGTTCGTCAA
>CALHMG010000203.1 GCA_938034705.1 uncultured Gammaproteobacteria bacterium | reverse complement strand
TGGACAACGATCACTGGGATGACGTCAGCAGTATCATCCGGGCTCCGGATTTTTATTCACGCGCGCATCAGCTCGTCTTTGAGGCGATCTACGACCTGCAGGTCAATCAGCGGGCGGCAGACGTTGTCACGGTTCGCGAGCAGCTGCTGATTTCAGGCAACCTCGAGGCCGTAGGGGGCGAGGGCTATCTTTACGAGCTCGCCGGCTACACCACCTTTACCGGACACCTCGATACCTACGCTTCGATAATTCGAGACTATGCGCAGTTGCGCAGGCTGATTTCTGCGGGCAACGAGATTGTTCAGCGCGCGGTCACGCGAGACGGCACCGAAGCCAGTGAGCTGATCGACTGGGCCGAGCAGAAGGTTTTTGAGGTCAAGCAGGAGCACGGACGGAACACGTCAGGTTTCGCGCCGATGCGCCAGCATCTGGGCGAAGCGATTGATCGCATCGAAATGCTGTACGACTCCGACGATCCGATCACGGGCGTGTCTACGGGATTTGATGACATGGACGACATGACGTCCGGCCTTCAGCCCTCTGACCTGATCATCGTCGCCGGTCGACCGGCGATGGGAAAGACATCGTTTGTCATGAATCTCGTCGAAACCGCGGCGATCAAGTCCGACGTGCCGGTTGGTGTTTATTCGCTTGAGATGCCGGGGCAGCAGCTGGCGATGAGAATGATGGCCTCACTGGGGCGCATCGACGCCCACCGCGTTCGAACCGGTAATCTCACAGATTCCGACTTTGCGCGACTGACCAGCGCACTGGAGCTGCTTCAGGCCGCCCAGATTCATATCGACGACAGTTCCGGTCTGTCGCCGATTGAGGTTCGATCTCGTGCCCGACGTCTTGCGCGAGAAATCGATCGGCGCAACGAGGAGCTGACGGAAAAAGAGCGGGCCGAAGGCGTGCCAATTACCGAGAAAAAAGGACTCGGTATGATCGTTATCGACTATCTGCAGCTGATGTCGTCCAACGAGTCTATCGAAAACAGAACCGCCGAGATCTCGGCGATCACGCGATCGCTGAAGACCCTTGCCCGCGAGCTCAATATTCCCGTTATCGCGCTGTCGCAGCTGTCACGTAAGCCCGAAGACCGTCCGAACAAGCGACCGATCATGTCTGACCTGCGTGAGTCCGGCGCGATCGAGCAGGATGCAGACGTGATCATGTTTATCTATCGTGACGAGGTCTACAACGAGGAGTCTCCCGACAAGGGAACGGCCGAGATCATTATCGGTAAACAGCGTAACGGCCCGATTGGCACCGTAAGGCTGGCGTTTCTCAAGGAGTACACTCGCTTCGAGAATTACACGGCCGGACCCGATTTTGACAACGAACTCTAGACTCACCGAGTAGGCCGCTTCGATGGCGACCGAAACCCACGCACAGATCAATACCGAAGCGATCGCGCACAATCTCGATCGGGTACGCGAGTACGCGCCGGGCGCCAAAGTGATGGCGATCGTCAAGGCCGATGCCTATGGACATGGTCTGTCAACCGCGGTGACCGCGCTGTCGTCGGCCGATGCGTTCGGTGTAGCGACTATCGACGAAGCACTCAACATCAGGCGGCTCGGCTACGCCGGTCGCATCGCGGTGCTGTCACGAATTCAGTCAGCCGCCGACATGCGATCGGTGCTGGATGCTCATCTCTGGCCGGTTCTCCACGACACGGCGCAGATCGATCTGCTGGAGCAGGCGCTTGCCGAAACCCAGGGAGGCGCGCCACCTCGAGTGTGGGTGAAGCTTGATACCGGAATGCACCGACTCGGATTGCGCGGGAGTCAACTTGATGCGGCCATTGAGAGGCTCGGGAACTGTTCGCGGCGAGTCGACCTGATGACGCACTTTGCTAGTGCCGACGACCCGTCGCTTGAGACCACTTCGGAGCAGATCAGCAACTTTGACACTGTGGATGTTGCGCGTGGTTCCAGGCGTTCCGCTGCCAACTCCGCCGGAATTGTCGCGTGGCCGACCAGTCACTACGACTGGGTCCGCCCGGGGATCATGCTGTACGGCTGCTCGCCGATACTTGGCGAAACGGCGCAGACTTTTGGCCTCAAGCCCGCCATGACCCTGCACTCGTCGCTGGTTTCCGTGCGCGACCACAAGGCCGGCGAAAGCGTCGGTTACGCGGGTACCTGGACGTCCAGTCGCGACACCACCATTGGTGTAGTTGCTTGCGGATATGCTGATGGCTACCCGCGTCACGCGCCGAGCGGCACGCCTGTTCTTGTCAACGCAGAGCGCGTCGAGCTTGTCGGGCGAGTGAGTATGGATACGCTGACCGTTGACCTTGGGCCCGATGCAAAAGCGCGCGTGGGCGATCCAGTCGTGTTGTGGGGTGACGGGCTGCCCATCGAAGAGATCGCATCCGCCAGTGGCACAATAGGCTATGAGTTGATGTGTCGGGTGACCGGGCGCGTCCCGCGACGTGCGATCTAGAGTTTGAACATCCACGCGATACGCGTGTTCAGGGAGAGTATTCGTGGCGGTCGCCAAATCTAAAACCAAAACAAGTTTCGTATGTCGCGAGTGCGGCGAGCGTGTGGCCAAGTGGACGGGGCAGTGCTCCTCATGCGGTGAGTGGAATACGCTTGAGGAATCTGTCGAGCTGGCGAAAGCGTCCAGCGATGGGCGACGCGGCCGCTTCGCCGGCATGGCCGACATCGCGGAGGTGAAGGCATTAAACAAGGTCGAGGTCGACGAACTCGAGCGCGTTGGCTCAGGCGTCGGCGAACTCGATCGCGTCCTCGGCGGCGGTTTTGTGCGTGGATCGGTCGTTTTGATTGGTGGTGACCCCGGAATTGGCAAGTCAACGCTGCTGCTTCAGGCCATGACCCATATTCAGGCGACACAGTCCGCTCTTTACGTCACCGGTGAAGAAAGCGCGGATCAGATTGCGATGCGTGCGAGGCGCCTTGCGCTTGGCGCCAGTGATCTCGCGCTGCTGGCCGAGAACCGTCTTGAAAATGTCATGGAAACGGCGCTGCGGACAAAGCCCGTGGTCATGGTCATGGACTCCATTCAGACCCTGTATACGGATACGCTGCAGTCTGCGCCGGGCAGTGTCGTTCAGGTGCGTGAGACGGCCAGTCAGCTCGTGCGCCTGGCGAAGACCACCGGCACGGTTGTAGTCCTGGTCGGACACGTCACTAAAGAAGGTTCACTGGCAGGGCCGCGAATACTCGAGCACATGGTGGACGCTGTGCTCTATTTTGAAGGCGATCACTCAACCAGTTTCAGACTGATACGGGCAATCAAGAATCGTTACGGCGCCGTAAACGAGATCGGTGTTTTCGCGATGACCGATGAAGGTCTGCGCGAAGTGTCGAATCCTTCCGCGATGTTCATTACCCGGCGCGGTGAGCCGGCACCCGGTTCCATGGTGCTGGCGACGCTCGAGGGAACCCGCCCGCTAATGGTGGAGGTCCAGGCGCTGGTGGATCAAAGTGGTCTGTCGAACCCGCGTCGATTGACAGTCGGGTTTGAACAGAATCGACTCGCGATGTTGCTGGCCGTGCTGCACCAGCACGCCGGACTCGCGATGTACGATCAGGACGTCTTTGTGAACGTTGTTGGTGGCGTTCGAATCACCGAGCCCGCGGCTGATCTCGCCGTCATGCTCGCCGTGGCCTCAAGCTTGCGGGGCAAGTCGCTGCCCGCTGGCACCGCAGTATTCGGTGAAGTCGGTCTCACCGGCGAGGTTCGGCCTGTGCAGCGCGGCGAAGACCGATTGCGCGAAGCCGCCAAGCTGGGTTTTGACCGGGCGATAGTGCCGCGCCAGAACGTGCCGAAGAAGCCACCCAAAGGACTGACGGTTGTGGCCGTTGAGCGCGTGCATCAGGCGCTCGACGAGATAGCCGGCGAATAACGACAACGGTACTGCGGTACCGTGCCGCCAAGGTTCAGGCGTTGGTGTTGAAAATGATCTCAAAGTCGTGAACGCCGAGGGTATCGCCATCGGCGAGGTTAACGGCGGTCGGCGGCAGCGGATGACCGTTGCGTGTTACGAGCACGGTCGGATCCAGGACCTCGATGGCAATATCGTTATCGAGCTGGGTCAGTTTTATCCAGCGCTCACCGTTCATGCCGACAACGGTCTCTTCGTCAGTCAATATGATGGTCGAGCCCGCGTTGGGTCCTGAGAGAACCACCAGGGACGCTCCGGGTTCTGAAGGGGCAGGTTGGTCCATGTCAGCACTGGACGTCGTTCGCCGTGTTGAAACGGGCTTCGGCACCTCCGGGAGATCGTCGGCCGGCGTAATCTTTTTGAGGGTAGGGGCGTCGTTGTCCATGACCTTGTCTGTTGCAGAAAGCAGCTACTTCTAAAGGTATAGCACAAGGCCGGGGCGTGATTGCGCCACCCGGAAGAAAGTGAAAACAGCGGGGAAACGTCGAGGTTGATTCTCGACTCAGAAATCTAGCGCGCCGAGACGACGACCGCGGTGATGTTGTCGGGGCCGCCACCGGCATTGGCCGCGGCGATGAGCTGGGTCACCGCGTGTTGCGGTCCTTCAGAGGACAGGATCAGATCGCGAATTTCGGAGTCGTCACACACGTCGGTCAGGCCGTCGGAACACAGCACCAAAGTATCGCCAACGAGCATCTCACCCTCGTTGCCCTCGGGTTCGATCGTTCCGTCAATTCCAAGACCTTTGAGGAGCATGTTGCGTCCTTCCCAGGTCTTTGCTTCTTCAGCTGACATGACGCCGAGTTCGATGTAGTGCTCGGCAAGCGTGTGGTCACGGGTGATGCGCTCGATTTCCCCCGCGCGAACCCGATACATGCGGGAGTCACCAAGATGAACACAGGTGAAGCGTCCGGGCGTCATGCTGGTGACGACAATCGTTGATCCCATGCCGTGCTGCTGAGGATTGTCCTCGCTGGCATCGAGTATTGAGTCGTTGGCTCGCTGTATCGCGTGGACAATGTCGTCGCTTGAGATGTGCCTGGAGTTACCGGCGTTCGCCAGCGTCACCAGGCTCTCGGCAATGACATCGACGGCCATGCGGCTGGCGACGTCGCCGGCCTGGTGTCCACCCATGCCGTCGGCAAGGATCGCGAGGCCCTGGTTCGGCAGGACGAGAACACTGTCTTCGTTGCGACTGCGTATCTGTCCCCGGTCCGTGCCCGAAGCCATGGTGTACGCACTCGCCGGTGTTTCCGTCACAGCTGTTGCCTCTTCTCAGCGGCGATGATGCGCCGTTGGGTTCTCTATTGTGCCGCGTAACGCAGCGTGCGATCCGACCCGAGTCTTACACGCCTCGCAGCAGGTCGTTGATGCTGGTCTTGGCGCGTGTTTGCTCGTCCACGCGTTTTACGATGATCGCAGCGTAAAGGCTGTGAGTTCCGTCGGCGGCGGGAAGGTTGCCGGGCACGACTACTGAACCCGCAGGTACGCGGCCGAGATGCGTTTCGCCGGTCTCACGATCGTAAACCCGCGTGCTGGCGCTGATGTAAACGCCCATGGAGAGCACCGAGCCTTTCTCAACGATAACGCCTTCGACGACTTCCGAGCGGGCTCCGATAAAGCAGTTGTCCTCAATGATCGTCGGCGAAGCCTGAAGGGGTTCGAGCACGCCGCCGATGCCTACACCGCCGGACAGGTGCACGTTCTTGCCGATTTGTGCGCACGAGCCAACGGTGGCCCAGGTGTCGACCATGGTGCCGGAGTCGACGTACGCGCCAATGTTGATATAGCTCGGCATCACGACAACGTCCGGCGCTACGTACGCGCCGTTGCGAACTACCGCCGGTGGCACGATTCTGAAACCGCCTTTTTCAAATTCCGCTTCGGTAGTGTCCTGAAATTTCAGATCAACCTTGTCCCAGTACTTGGTGAAGCCGCCATCCATGACCCGGTTGTTCTCGAGTCGAAACGACAGCAGAACGGCTTTTTTGGCCCACTCGTTGACGATCCAGCCACCGTCGCCTGGTTCGGCGACGCGCAGGGATCCATCGTTGATCTGGTTAAGCGTCGATCGCACGGCGCCCCGGACTTCGTCCGTCGCGTTGTCGGGAGAGATGTCGGCGCGGTTTTCAAACGCCTGTTCGATGATGTTCTGGATGTCGGCCATTGATACGTTCAGTCACTTTGAGTTTCGGGATGTTGAATGCAGATTTACGCGCGGCAGTATAACAGTGGCTTATCCCGGGTGGGGCGCCAGACGTGTTCGAATGCCGACACCCTGACCAAACATGAAGCCGGAACCGCATTGCGGTCTATGCGGCTGATTTTGATGAATCTTCAGTCTCATCGGACAGCGCGGCATAGATGCGACTGGACAGGCAGTCACGCTGGGCGGCATCGGTAATCGGCATGCCGTCTCGGTCGCTGACAAAGAAAACATCCTCGGCGCGCTCGCCGAAGGTACTGATCCTGGCGAACTGGAGCACGACTTTGCAGTCGAGCAGGGCCAGAGCAACCTGATGCAACAGGCCTGGCCTGTCCTGAGCGATCACTTCCATTACCGTTGCCTGGTCGGCCGGGGCATCCGACTCCCTGTCGAGGCCGGTATCCGGGAAATTAACGATCGTCTTGATCGGGAACGCCTTCACGGTTCTCGACGTCGCCGGGCGCGGAGCATGGCGTTCGGCAGTTTCGGCAAGGATCTGGCTGCGAACACGTTTGCACAATCGTGCAAGATCGGCAGCGCTTCGAATTGGTTTTCCGTTCGGTGACAGAACAACGAACGCGTAGAGCGCGAATCCTGCCAGCGCTCGGTGACAGCGAGCATGCACGACGTCGATGTTTGAGCGATCCAGACCCGCGGTTACGCGTGAAAGAAGTTCTTCGGAGTCCGGCGCGTAGATCAGGCACTGGGTGACGTCGGTTTCGGTATTGTGCCTGGCGCTGACCACGGGCAGATCAACGACGCCCGCGGTCACAATCTGCTCGGTATGCCACGCGATCGTGTCGGCGTCGTGTCGAGTGAAATATTCCGGTTTCAACAGCTGCCACAGCGTCTTCGCCGTTTCCTCCTTGACGCGATTGTCCGCGAGGGTGACGAGGGCATCGCTCTTGCGAACTTCGACGCGAGTTTCAATGTCCTCGGCCTGCCGCAGACCCAGACGCAAGGCGCGAGAAGTCAGCAGGTACAGGTCTTCGAGCAGTCGCGCCTTCCAGCTGTTCCAGACGCCGGGGTTCGTGCCTCGCATGTCGGCGATCGTGAGCAGGTAAAGATGATCAAGGTGTTCCTGGTCGCCCACGATTGACGCAAATTTCTGCACGACGTCGGGGTCGGATATATCCTCGCGCTGGGCGGTGTAGGACATGTTGAGATGGTACTTGACCAGCCATGACACTAGCTCGGCGTCGTATTCACTCATATCGTTCATTTTGCAGAACTCATAGGCGTCAACGGCGCCAAGATCAGAGTGATCTCCACCCCGGCCCTTGGCGATGTCATGAAACAGTGCAGCGAGATAAAGCCGCTCGCGTTTGAACAGTCGCGACATCAGCTCGTTCGCGAGAGGGTGATCCTCGGCATGCTTGTCGAGCGTAAAGCGTCGCACGTTACGCAGCACAAACAGCGAATGGGCATCGACGGTGTAAACGTGAAAGAGG
>CALHMG010000202.1 GCA_938034705.1 uncultured Gammaproteobacteria bacterium | reverse complement strand
CGAGTCGGCGAGAACCTCCCCAGGTTCGACAAAACGGCAGGAAGCCGTTTTGGACGGCGCCCAAAGGGCGGCCGCCCCGAAGCGAAGCGCAGGGGGGAGGGCCAGGGATGGCCCGAATCAATCCTTCTCGACGAGTCGGCGAGAACCTCCCCAGGTTCGACAAAACGGCAGGAAGCCGTTTTGGACGGCGCCCAAAAGGGCGGCCGCCCCGAAGCGAAGCGCAGGGGTTAGGGCAAGGGATGGCCCGAATCAATCCTCCACCATCGCGCGCCGCAGATTCAATCCAACAACGTACGCAAGATTCCTACGCCAAACGTAACGGATGGCGTACGGAAGAATTGCCCCAATCAATCGTTCCTGAAACGCTGGATTTTGTGCATCCACAGACGAATAAGGATGTGCGTGTAGCGAGCCCGTGTCCTTTTTGATGAGCTGTAGTACGGTCACGAACATCTGGAGTCAAAGTTGTCTATGACGACGCTCGGTTAAAACCAATCTCTTGGCACGAAGCATTGGCCCTTTGTGACAACACTAACGTGGCGCCTGAAATGAATGGACTTGCTGCATCGGTAATCTGGTTGACAGCTATATGCCTGCCGTATTTGCTGTTTGTTGTTCGAAATGACTTTACGCAAACAGGCGTGATCGTAGTAAGGGCCTTATTTGCGATTGGACTGGGTTGGATTTATGTCGTCGCGGCAGCGGTCGCGGTGAACGCACTGACCACAGTTGAGTTGTCGCTCGCGGCGGGAGCTGTGACCTTCGCTGAAGGCGACGGTGCGAAGTTGTCTTTCTCGGTTGTGTTTGGCTGGACGCTGCCGCTCTGTGTGGTTGCGATCGCGTGGGGCTCACACGCGTGGAAAGCCAGGCGAAAGAGTCGTTAGGCCGCGCGTCTCGATCCCCATGATGAAAAGCAACCGATGTGCCCATAAGCACAACACCGGTGGCTCTATCCAGCAACTTCTAAACGCGTGACACTCGTCTAGGTTGTTACCTTGTCGAGGACATCCGCTTGGAATTTACTATCAGGAGAGGCGTCGCTTCTGACGCGCCGGAGATCGTGGCCTTGTTGCCACGTCTAGCAGATTTCGATGTTCCTGAAACACGGGCCCCGGAACATCTCTGGCACGGCGATCGAGATATGTTGCACGCGTGGGCGGACGGTAAACGCGGTGATGTCGACGTTGCGGTTGCGCAATCATCTGACGGTGCAGTGATTGGCGTCGTTATCGTTAGCGAGCGCATCGATATCTTCAGCGGCGCGCCCAGCGCTCACCTGGAGACGCTCGCGGTCGACGAAAGTGCCCAGGGGGTGGGTGTGGGAACAGCGCTGTTGCGCGAGGCCGATATGCTTGCACTCGCCCGCGGTGCCCAGGGCATGAGCCTGCATGTGTTCGCCGCAAACACACGAGCGAGAGCGCTGTACGAGCGATATGGGTACGATGGAGAGCTTCTACGGTATTTCCGTCAGCTCACCTGAAGACCAAGTCATAAACCATGCGGCAATCGCCAACAGCGAACGGAGACATGTTCTGACGCACGGATAAGCTATCCACGTTCCCTACGGGATCTCCCGAACCAAAGTTTTCGATAGACTGCTGAAAACACGCCACCTTGACGCTCTGTAACGCAGAGTAATACTCTGTGATGCAGAGTAAATGACCCAAATGCTGAAATGACTGACTTGCACATAACCAATGGCGACTCAACGGCCAATCTGCTGAATCAAAGTCGCATCACTGGAGACGTATTGTCCTGGCGTGATCCGATGCAGCACGGACCGTTTCCGGCGCAGGCATCACTGGAAGATCTCGCCATAATTCGTGGTGACTATCTCAGCGGACCCGAATCAGACGGCAAAGAGGCAGTTCGCGATTTTCGGTTGCGAGATGACAATCTGCGCGCGTCCGGGAAATACAGTCGGATCGTGCTGTGGTTTGAACACGATGTACTCGATCAGCTGCAGCTGTTGCAGATTCTCGACTGGTATTCAGAAGAAGCCAACAGGCACGAAAATCTTCAAATGGTCTGCATCAATGAATTTGAAGGAATTGCTCGGTTCCGGGGGCTTGGTGAACTCTCGGTTGAGCAGATGGAGACGCTACAGCCCGAACCCATTACCGAACGGCAACTGGCGCTTGCGAATCGCGGGTGGGCTGCATTTCGAAGCGACGACCCTAAAGATCTCGAGGCATTTATTGCAACCGATCTGTCGGCATTACCGTTTTTGGGTACAGCACTCGCACGGCATCTGGAGGAATTTCCGTCAGTCGACAACGGTTTGACCAGAACCGAACGGCAGTTACTGGGGCTGGTTGCGCAGGGCGTTTCGGTGCCGATCGAATTATTCCTGAAAAATATGGATCTGGAGACCGCGTTTTTCATGGGGGACTGGCATACATGGCAGACGCTGGGTGATCTGTGTTCAGCCAAAACGCCGTTGATCACGTCAATCACCGATTCATCCTTTTGGTATCCACCGTTAACCTGGCGTGGACGCGAGGCGTTCGACAGTCAGGAGCTGGCTATAACCGATTTTGGACGCGCTGTACTGTCAGGTACTGACACGGCATTTCATGCGGTTCAACGTGATCGATGGCATGGCGGCGTGCAGATTGTCTCGGGTGAAAATTTCTGGATGTGGGATAGCGAGCGAAAGACGCTGGTGAGAGAGGACTGAGCTGATGGCCCGGAAGCTCGATCTGGATGTCGTCTTTCATCAGCCGGTAAGGACCAGGCTGGCGATTGTGTTACGGCGGGGTGAGCACGGGTTTTCAGCGCTTAAGCTCGAACTGGGAGTCACCGACGGTAATCTCGATGCTCATCTTCGTAAACTCAGCGCCGCGGGTTATCTGTCAAGCCGGATGGTGACTGACACACGACCCCATACGTTGTACCGGCTGTCGCAATCGGGCAAAACCGCGTTCGATCGGTATCGCCGTACTTTACTCAAATTGCTCCAGTGAACACCGGAGCTCGGTTTTCCTTACTCGGGATATAGTGCATGCTTCGCAGTCAGACCAGTCCCTGTCAAAAAAAGCGATCTGCATGAGCACCTCTGAAAATCTCCCCGCCTCGACAACGCCGCA
>CALHMG010000201.1 GCA_938034705.1 uncultured Gammaproteobacteria bacterium | reverse complement strand
AGACATGTGCCAGTGAGAAACGCAGGCGCCGAAAGCGTGGCGAATTTGCAGACCCCGACAAGTGGGCTTTCATCAATACCGAAGTCTGCGAAGGTTGTGGAGACTGCGGTACCCGCTCCAACTGTGTTGCGGTGTCGCCGGATGAGACCGAGCTCGGTCGTAAACGAAAAATCGATCAGTCTGCCTGTAACAAAGACTATTCGTGCGTTAACGGTTTTTGCCCGAGTTTCGTGACAGTCCACGGCGGCCAGCTGAAAAAGGGTGTCGGGGTCGATGCACAATCCAACGCGGACGAAACACAGGCGCAGTCCTGGACCGCTACGGTGCCCGAGCCGCAGCTGCCGGCGATTGACGGCACGTACAGCATCCTGCTGACAGGTGTGGGTGGTCAGGGTGTGGTTACGGTTGGCGCGATTATCGGTATGGCCGCGCACATCGCGGATCTCGGGATTTCGATTCTCGACATGATCGGCCTCGCTCAGAAGGGCGGCGCCGTAACCAGCCATTTGATTATCGCGCGAGAGCAGCAGGACATCACTGCAACCCATGTCGCTGCAGGGGACGCGAGTCTTGTTATTGGCGGCGACGTCGTCACAACGGCGTCTGATGCGACGCTGATGGGCACGCGTAGCGGAAAAACCCACGCGGTAGTAAACACCTATCAGATGATGACGGGCGATTTCACAAACGACCGTGACAAGGTTTTCCCGCTTAATTCCTTACAGGCCAGAATCCGTGAGGCATGTGGCGACGACAATGTGGACTTCGTCAACGCATCGAGAATCGCAACCAAACTGCTGGGCAATTCGATTGGCGCGAATTTCTTTCTCACCGGATTTGCCTGGCAGCGTGGCTTGATACCGATCCCCCGTGACGCAATCGAACGGGCCATCGAGCTGAACGGTCAGGCCGTACAGATGAATCTCGAGGCTTTCGAATGGGGACGACGCGCGGCCCATGATCAGGAAGCGGTGGAGAAAATTGCTCGTCCGTCGGTCGTTGTGACCATGGCGGGCTCGCCAAAGAAAGATTCCGTCGATGACATCATTGCTGACCGGTCTGAGCGGCTCGCGGCCTATCAGGATCGCGCATACGCCGAGCGCTACCGCAGCTTTGTCGCGAACGTGAGCGAGAATGAATCAAGCCGTACGCCAGGGCGTACAGCTCTGACAGAGTCGGTCGCCCGCAACTACTACAAGCTGCTAGCGTACAAGGACGAATACGAAGTTGCTCGCCTGTACACAGATCCGGCATTTAAAAAGCGACTGGATGAACAGTTTGAAGGCGACTATCGCCTCAAGTTTCATCTTGCTCCTCCGTTGCTCGCATCCAAAGATCCCGTTACCGGACACCTTCGTAAAAAGGAATACGGTTCCTGGGTTATGTCCGCCTTCAAGGTACTCGCGGGCATGAAGCGCTTCAGAGGAGGCGCGCTGGATCTGTTTGGTTACACCCAGGAGCGCAAGCGCGAGCGATCGCTGATCGCCCGTTACGAGGCCGATATCAGTGCACTGCTGGACAGATTGTCGGAATCAACGCATCCATCCATTGTCGAGCTGGCCGGTTTGCCAGACGCGATTCGCGGGTATGGGCACGTTAAAGAGCAGTCTATGGATGAGGCCGATGTGAGACGCAAGCAGTTACTGGGGTCTCTGGATTTGCCATCCTCACCTTCCAAGGCCGCGTGATCCTGTCGGTTTGAACGAAGCCGCGTCCTATCTGGAGGCCGACGATGGCGTCCGACTTGCCTACCGGTTGACCCGTGGGCGTGGGCCGACGGTTGTCTTTCTGGGTGGGTTTCGCTCGGACATGACGGGCAACAAGGCCCGGGCGATCGACCAGTGGTGTGAACAACGTGGCCAGAGTTTTGTTCGCTTTGACTATCAGGGTCACGGCCAGTCCACCGGTGAGTTCGTCGATTGCACTATCGGGATGTGGTCTAAGGACGCTCTCACGGTTGTCGATGAACTGACCGAGGGACCGTTGATTCTGGTTGGGTCGAGCATGGGTGGCTGGATCATGTCACTGGTCGCCCGCGCGCGACCCGAGCGAATAGCGGGGCTTGTTGGTATCGCGGTAGCGCCGAATTTCACATCCGAAATCATGTGGCCTGCGATGAATCAGGAAAGCCGTGACCGGATCACGCGCGACGGGGTACTGATGGTGCCGTCCCAGTACGATGACGAGCCTTATCCCATCACCCTGAAAATGATCAACGACGGCGCGTCACACGATGTGCTGAGCTCGCCGATCAAGATTGACTGCCCGGTAAGGCTGCTTCACGGCCTGGTTGACCCTGACGTCCCCTGGGAAATGTCGTTGAAACTCGCCAACGCGATCGCGGGAGACGATGTTGTCGTCAGTCTGATCAAAGAAGGCGACCACCGATTGTCAAAGCCGCATGAGCTTGACCGAATGCTTGCTGCAATTGGTGAAGTGAGCGACGGGACAAAAATCGAAGCTGACTGAGGCCCGATGTCTCGGTTGCGGCTGCGTCGTAAAGTGCTGCTTCAGAGGCCCGGAAGCCACGTTGCCAGCGCTGGATACCACCAGAGCAGAGCCAGCATCGCCAGCTGGATCATCACAAAGGGAACGATGCCGGTGTAGATGTCCACGGTCGTTACCGCTGGCGGCGCAACGCCTCGCAGATAAAACAATGCAAAACCAAACGGTGGCGTAAGAAAAGAGGTTTGAAGGTTCATCGCTATGAGCACGCCAAGCCATATCGGGCTCATGTGAACGCCCGGCGCAATTTCCATCATCAGCAGCACCGGCGCAACGACGGGAACAACGATAAAGACGATTTCGAGGAAGTCGAGAACAAAGCCCAGCAGAAACATCGTCAACATGACGACAAGCAGAGCGCCCGGGACGCCACCGGGAAGATTGGTGAGCAGATGTTCGACAACAACATCGCCTTCGAGTCCGCGAAAGACCAGGGAAAACACAGACGCACCGACCAGCACCATGAAAATCATGGTGGTCATGCTCAACGTCTTTCGAACGCAGTCGGTCAGAAGTGGCAGGTCATCATCGTTGTCCGCGAGCATCAGCCACGCTGTCGCACTGAAGACGCCAATCGCCACGATGATCGTGGTGCCAATCTTCAGCCAAACCGGGCCGCCGAACATGACAATCAGCGGGGTCAGGATCATTGCCAGCCCGCCGAGCTTGATGAGTACGCCTGAGCTGGAAGCCTGTCGAGCGATGGCGAGTCCGGCGAGCAGTAGCGCACCAACGGCTCCAATTGACGCAGCCTCGGTAGGTGACGCTACGCCCGCAAGGATCGATCCGAGCACGGCAACAATCAATGAAAGTGGCGCAAGCAGCGTCGTGATCAGCGAGCGCTCGGGAGCATCGTTGGGTGCCAATTGCCCGGGGTCTGCCGGTGGCGCGTCGCCAGGACTGATGGTTACGCGAACGATTATCCAGACCACGTAGGCCGCTACGAGCAGGAGGCCTGGAATAATTGCGCCCGCGAACAGATCGTTAACCGACACAGCATCCGGCGCAAAGTTGCCCATCCTGTATTGCGCCTGGCTGAAGGCGCCGGCGAGTTGATCACCAAGGATCACAAGGACGATTGATGGCGGGACGATCTGCCCCAGGGTGCCCGAGGCGGCAATCGTACCGGCCGCGAACGACGGTTTGTAACCCGCTTTGAGCATCGCGGGGAGCGAGATCATGCCCATTGTCACGACCGTGGCGCCCACGATGCCGGTCGAAGCCGCCATCAGCGCGCCAACAATACAGACAGCGATTCCAAGGCCGCCGCGAGTCTTGCCGAACAAACGACTGACGCTGTTGAGCAGGTCTTCGGCGACACGTGATCGTTCAAGTACAACGCCCATGAAAACAAACAGCGGGACCGCTACCAGTATTTCGCTTTGCACGACGGAAAACAGTCGGGCGGGCAGCGCGCCGAATAACGAGAGATCAAAGGCGCCAAACAGCGATGCCACAAAAGCGAAGCCGAGCGACACCCCGGCCAGAGTGAAGGCAACAGGAAAGCCCGCCATCAGGCTTACGATGACGCAGACAAACAGCGCAAATGACAGCGCGAGAGCGATTGTGTCCATTGATCAGCGCAAACTCATCGGTTTGAGTTCTTCGACACAGCGCGCGATCAGGACCAGCGCCTGGATCGCGAGAAGAATCGCGAACACGATCAGACTGGTTTTGAGCAGCCACAGCCATGGCAGGCCGCTCACTTCGGGTGAACTTTCTTTGACAGCCCACGCGCTTGTGACAAACGTCATCGAGAACCAGATCATGGCTGCGCAGAACGGAAGCAGCAAAAAAACTGACCCAAGCAGATCTATCCACGCTCGCGCGCGGCGGCTGACGTTGCGGTAGATCACGTCCATGCGAACGTGGTCATCGTTTGCGAGCGTGAATCCCGCACCAAGCAGAAATATCAGTCCGTGCATGTACCAGACGGATTCCTGAAGTCCAATCGAGCCTGTGGAAAACACGTAACGCAATACGACAACAGAGAATTGTGTCAGCACTAGCGCCAGGGCGAGCCACGAAATTGCCCGGCCGACCCACAGATTAATTGGCTTGAGCCAGTTCATGCTTTACCCCGGACTCGCTTCAGGCAGGCCCAAAGTTGTCTCGATAAAATCGCAGCCAGTTCCCGCCCATGATCTTGCCTACGTCCGTATCAGAAAATCCGTGATCGGAAAGGCCCTTCGCAAGGCCGGGGAAATCCAGGTTGTTTCTGAACCACGGTGGCTGCGCCGGAAAGCCCGCGTTGCTCGCCGTGCCTTCACCAAAATCCAGAACCTTCGACCAGCGACCGTTGCGCATCCACTCAACGATACTGTCGGGCTGGTTCTGGCACAGGTCTGAACCGAACCCTATGTTGTCGATGCCCATCCTGTCCGCCGTCCGGGCGATCATGGCGCAGAAAGATTCAAGCGTGCAGTCCGACCCCTGATCAAGGTGGTGTGGATACATGCTGAATCCCAGCATCCCGCCGGTTTCAGCCAGCGCGTTCAGGATGTCGTCGGATTTGTTTCGCAGAGCCGGGTGCCACGCAGCCGGGTTGGCGTGGGTGATGGCGATTGGCCGGCTCGAGTGTTCGATGGCTTCGAGCGTTGATCGCTCGGCGCTATGAGACATGTCCACGACCATGCCGACGCGATTCATCTCGGCAATGACCTGCTTGCCAAACCGCGTTACGCCCGAGTCGGTGTCCTCATAGCACCCGGTGGCGAGAACGCTCTGGTTGTTGTACGTCAGCTGCATGAAACGAACACCCAGCGTATGGAAGATTTCGACCATGTCGATGTCCTCCTCGATCGGGGAGCAGTGCTGGAAACCGAATATGATCGCCGTTTTACCGTCCGCGTGGGCACGCTCGACATCGTCTGCCGTCTTGCCGTGGACGATGAGATCACCGTGAGACTGGAATCGTCGATTCCATTCGCCGATACGCTGCAGGGTCTCGCGTGTGCTTTCCCAGTACACGATGGTCACGTGAACGGCCGCAACACGACCCTGGTGCATCTGTTCGAAGATCTCCCGGCTCCAGTTGCAGTACTGCAGACAGTCAATCGTCAGGGGCTGGTTCGACATTGGGACG
>CALHMG010000200.1 GCA_938034705.1 uncultured Gammaproteobacteria bacterium | reverse complement strand
AGGTGGCAAGAGTCATCGCCACACTCAACACGCCAGTCGAGTGTGGCGATGATGCGCTGTTGCTATTTAGCTGCAGCGACCCACTTCTGCCACATGGATTCGTTTGCCGACATCCAATCAGCCACGGTCGCTTCGAGCTTTGCGCCACCCTGGTCGATCTTCGCCATCATGTTCTGCTGATCGATAGTTGGAATCTTGACGGCCTTGAGAATCTCGCTGGCGGCCGGCCACTTTTCCGCGAGACCGCTCCACACGACCTTGAACACCCGACTCGGCGCAAAATCGCAGTCGTTGACGTCGTTCGGGTTTACGCCCCAGGCCTTGTCTTCAAAACAGGCGTCTTCCGCCTTTGGCATTGCAACCCATTCAGTTTCGTACTCGGACAGCGCCCAGTGTGGCTGCCAGAACACCATGATGAGCGGCGTCTTTTTAGCAACCGATGCCTTGAGCTCTGAAATCAGTGCGCCTTCGCTTCCTGCAGGCACCGCTTTGAACGGCAGCTCCAGACCTTTGAATCGGTCCGCGCCGGGTGTTCCCCAGTCAGCCGGATAATCAATCAAACGGCCGTTTGGCAACGTCTCGGCCGTCGCAAATTTTGCCGCGCACTTCTTCAGCGCCTCCCAGTCGGGCAGGCCGGGGCACATTTCCTTAACGTGCACCGGATACAAAATGCCCTCTCGTGCTTCGAGACCGGTTTCACCGATGTCGACAACCTTGCCGGCGTCGGCCATCTTTTTCCACAGGTCGGGCGCGTTGCTCGACCAGACTTCCATCGTGCCGTGGATTTCTCCGTCGGCAATCGCAGTGAACTGCGGCTCGTAGCCGGCGGTCACATACTCAACCTTGTAACCGGCTTTCTTCAGAGTCTCACCCGCGATGTGGGTGCTGATGTGCTGACCGGTCCATTCGTTGATGCCAAGCTTGATGACATCATCCTTGGCACCCATGTCGGCAGCCATCGCTGTATTTGCCGTCATGGCAACGGCGATAAGTCCCGCGCCAGTGACGGCGCCAAGAAAAGTTCTTTTGATCATTAGATTGTTCTCCTGAGGGTCCGTTCAGTTTACTGATTCTGGGTCGCCCGAACACAGGCAAATGCCCTGGGACTAACGTAATCGCGACATTTTGGTCCGAGATTCCACCAAGTGCGCACGCGGCGGACACAGGGTCCGCGCGCCGCCACACGTAAACAACCAGCCTCGACGGCTAGTGAGTCGCTACCGACCGCTGCACCGATGTTGATCAACGGTTGTGCAGGACAGGAGACGCTGCACAACCGTCGACGCCTGTAACGACGTCGTGTCAGTCAAAGGCGGGTCAGGCACTCGGGGCGGCGGGTTCGCCTCGCTGACCGCGCACCAGCTTACCCGGCAGTACACCTGTGGGTTTTCCATCCTGGTGCGTCACTTCGCCACTGACAATGGTGTAGTCGTAGCCGCTCGCTCCCTGCATCAAACGCTTACCGCCAGCGGGCAGGTCCTGCACCATGTAAGGTGCTTCGAAATCGAGCGCGTCCCAGTCAATGACGTTCAGATCGCCTTTCAGGCCAACCTTGATCTGACCGCGATCACCGAGGCCTGCAGCCTCCGCGGTGTCGCTGGTCAGGCGACGCACGAGCTCAGGCGTGTCGAACTTGCCTTCGCTTTTACCCCAGTGTGTCAGCAGCCAGGTTGGAAAACCTGCATCGAGGATAAAACCGACGTGCGCACCACCATCCCCAAGCCCCATGATCGCCATCTTCTCATTCAGCAGCTCCTCGGACGCCGACAGGGAGTAGTCGGTGTAGTTGGTGATCGGCATGTATAAAAAGTGTTTGCCGTCATTCTCGGTCAGAAAGTCGTAAGCGACCTCGGCCTCGGTCAAATTTTCGCGCTTGGCAATCGCGGCAATGCTTTCATCTTCCCTCGGCTGATAATTTTTGTTCTTGAAGGGAAACATATGGGCGTAGGACATTCGGTGAATCAGTGGGAAAGTTGATTCCTTCACCGGATCCTCAGACAGGACCTGCGCTCTGATTTCGGGCTCGCGCAGCTTGGCCGCCTTCTGATCGTAAGGAAGGTCGTTAAACTTCTTGAAGGTTGGACAACCGCTGAACGGCGTCTGACTGGCCTGAAGACCCAGCAGAATTCCAATAGCGCGTGGCGGGAATACCGGGCGAATGTTCACGCCCTCTTCTTCATACGCCTTGCGATTCATTTCCAGAATATCGTTGAACATCTGACGCAGATTGTGTCGCTGCGCGAGGGTGTAGACCATGGGCCGACCGCTGTTCTGCGCGACTCTTTTCAGGATGCCAAACGCCTCGACCGGGTCAGGCTCGGCTTTGAGCGTGTCCGGCGTTTCGTCAGTAATCCAGTCCGACACGACCTCTATGAATCCGCTGCCGGCGTCATTCAGACCTTCCGCAAGACCCATCAGTTCGTCTTCATAGACGCGCAGCGTCGGAATGTATTCACCAGCAAGTGTTTTGTGTGAGGTCGTGCGGCTTGTAGATACGCCCACCGCACCGGCCTCAACGGCCTCTTTGGTGATGGCACGCATTTTGGCAACGTCCTCGGGGGTTGCGGGTTCAAACGCAACGGCCCGGTCTCCCATCACGTTCACGCGTACGGCTGAATGCGGCAGCAGCGCGCAGACATCAACATCCCGCGGCTTACTCTCAATGGCGTCGAGATACTCGGGAAAACTCTCCCATGTCCACTCAAGCCCTTCATGCATCACGGCACCGGGAATATCCTCGACGCCTTCCATAAGTTCTATGAGTTTCTGTCGATCTTCTTTTCGACAGGGTGCGAAGCCGACGCCGCAATTGCCCATGACGACGGTTGTCACGCCGTGCAGTGATGACGGAGCGAGATGACTGTCCCAGACCGCCTGGGCGTCGTAATGCGTGTGAATGTCGACAAACCCGGGCGTGACCAGCTTCCCCCTGGCATCGATTTCTTTCTCCGCGGAACCTTCGATTTGGCCAACGGCGGCGATGACACCATCTTTCACGGCAACATCTGCTGCGAAAGGCGCGGAGCCAGTGCCGTCGATGACGGAGCCGTTACGTACGATCAGATCATATTGATGAGACACAGCGATACCCTCGGGTGGATGCGAATCCATGATACGACCGGGATTCAAACACGTACAAGTGAGTGCCAAAGCCCGGCTCGTGACCGCGACGCTTTTGTGGAAAAGTCCTTCTGAATCAGCGAAGTTTCCCGTTCGCCCGGCAACGCCGGCAGAACACCTAACCGTCAGCCGCCAACAAGTCGGACCCGGTCTCGCGCAGCCCTGCGGATCTCA
Organism: uncultured Gammaproteobacteria bacterium; assembly: GCA_938034705.1. Classification (GTDB taxonomy): domain Bacteria; phylum Pseudomonadota; class Gammaproteobacteria; order Arenicellales; family CALHMG01; genus CALHMG01. The sequence goes on along the minus strand of CALHMG010000200.1, from coordinate 22,557 downwards.
GAACGAAAACTCAAGACGTCACATCACGATCTTTGAACACGTGTCGATCGTCGTCATCGGTGGCGCCGAGACAGACCGGCCCATACCCTCACCGGCCCGATATCTGTCGCTACAGGCGTCAGCTCTGCGTTCTTGGGCAAACCGATGCCCAGTCCTCTTTCATCCGAACGCCAATCTCATCAGGCTTTTTTATGCTCTCAACGAGATGTCGGCCAAAGGGACCCGGCTCACTGAAAATCGAATAGTCACTGTTAACTATGTATCTGCACACCAGCTGATCCAGAGCCTCATTATCGATCGGCACCTTCGCTTTGATCTTGTTGAATACGCGCTTCGACAAGTTGGGGTGATAGAACTTGCCGCGCCACTGATTGAGAACGTGGGCGCGAAAAAGCTGACGAATTTTTCTGGACTGTCGCCGCGAAGAGTGTTCGCCAACATGCTGCTCCATCCGCGTGAAGACGTACGCCATGAATGCGTCGGCATACCACTCCCAGGGCCCCTGATATGCATACACGCCTATGAGGTCATTTTTCTTTGCCTCAGCATTCGAGAGTGTCGCGCGGTCAGCGCGTTTTTTCATTGCGGCCAGTGGCTCGCCATTGAGACTGTAGGCGCCCTCATTATGCTCAACAATGTCGCCAGAGTTGCCTAGCAGCAACCCACGCTCGGCCAGTCGGGGCATCACGTTACTGGTACGTTGCTGCGCGATGGACCAGCCAAAGTCCTTAAGCTCTCGTTCAAACTCGGGAACGACCCAGAAGTTTTTTTTCAGTAACCACTTAGCCGATGCATCGTCGACATAGTCCAGCGCAAAGGTCCAGCTGTGCGCGAACTCGTGCACGAATATCCCTAGACGCACAAAGTCCGGCCTCTCGGCCCCGACCGCATGGACCGTGAAAGACTGATTGTGCGCAGACGCTGTGGCCTCAGTTTCCCAGATTGACTGCCTGCACTTTGGCTTGCTGCTCCAGGGGGTCCTGTTAATCGTGTCGCAGTTATCAAACCACACACTCTGCAAGGACGGCAGCCGATTTTTATCCTCGTCATAGTTCGGGTGGTTGCGAATAGCGTCGCCGTAGACCAGCCTGATCGTGTCATCAACGGTCTGGACACTTTTTCTGAAATATGCGCGGGTCATGTCGAAGTCGCGATTGGCGAGCGCAATGCGATAATCGCGGTAGAGCTCGCGCTGAATCCGACACGATTCGGGAGCTGCCGCACAGTCGAACTGCAGCCAGCCAGGCAACGCAACGGGGTTTCTGTCATCGTTGCCGAACGGATCGGGGTCAAGCAGATTCTTAACGCCATCATCATCGACGTCGCTGTCGTTTTCGACGAAGCGCCCTTTCGTGGTGATTCTGAAATCCCGGATGCCGTCAGCGTCTTGGTCCAGCAGCGCGTAGAAACAGAGCGCGTTTCTGTATCTGGAGTCATCGATGCCGGCCGGCCCGCCGAACCCCGACACAAACAGACCCCGGTCCGTGCCGGTGGCGCCATATTTGAGTTCATCAATGATGCTGCAAGCCTGTGACCACGGCGTGTTCGCGAAATTCTTCAGTACGCCAAGTGTCGGGACTGGATTGCCGGCGTACCAGACGTTGCAAAGAGAATGGAGCCGATACATCGCCTTGGGTTGCTCGGGCTCTTCTACAAGATTACAAATCTCATCACGCGTAAACGGAAAATTCAGGGTAGCGCTTGCCGGCGTGGAACCGACCAGAATGGTTACGACGAAACCAATCGCAGCGTACTTGACCAAGCTAGTGCGCAACCGCATGTTTCTCTTCTTCCGTCATTCGTTTTATGAGGGCGTCGCACTGCGCCAGATACCAGATCTCGCCGGTTTCATTCATGAGGCTTCGAGCCTCCCGCGCCAGCCGAAGCGCAGAATCAACGTGCCCGGCAGCCAGCAAACGATCGGCTACGATACATTTGAAATACGGCGTCTCGATTTCGTCGACCGCCCACGCCTGCAGAGCGTGACTGAGCCGATCCAGTTCTTCTCGAGACGGATTTGAACTACTCGCGGCGTAAGCACGAAAGAAATTTGCGACATCCAGCCACGCCGGTAAATGGCGCTGCTCAGCCACACTCACGAGTTCACGAGCAAGAACCGATACGGACTCGGTGTCGCCACGCATCTGATGAAAGGAACAACCGTTTCCGAGCAGCAGCGCAAAGTGATAACCCGGGCCAGCCCTCGCTGCATCAAGCGACTCATTAAATAGATCAAGCGCGGCGTGTTCTTCACCCATAGTGTGCAGCGTCCAGCAAAGGTACGACTGCGCCAGCACCGGGAACTGAATATCTTCAGTCACGGCCTGTGTCGCGCCTTCATCCAGAGCCTCGGACAGCGCCTGCCTGGCGACGTCAAAACGACCGACCGCAAACGCATTCATCCCGCGCGCCTGGGCCGATGCCACAAGTGCTTCAGCGGTGCCCAGCCGTGTCGCTACAGTCTGCAGTTGCTTGCTCACATCCCCCGCTTCATCAAGTTGCGCTGCCGTAAAGTGAGCGATGAATTTTCCGTACAGAGCGAGACAGAGACGCCGCTCGTCTTCGGTTTCTCTCGCCAAAGTCTCGGCAAGCGTAAACGCCGACAGCACTTCGCCAGAGCTGCTGCCACTGGCAAGCCGCGTCACCTGCCCCAGTTCAATCTGCAGGTCCAGCCGTTTTTGGCGAATTTCTTCAGTGTCCGATACCTTCTCCAGATTCTTGATTGCCAGCAGAAGATAGTCACAAGCTTCTTTATTGGCCCAGGAGTGACGCGCATTGTCAGCGGCGTGTTGCCACAACACCGCAGCGCGCAGATTCTCGCCTGCGTGAGCCAGGTGCCACGCGAGTCGCTCGGGCTCGGTCTCGGCTATCTGGGCATAAGCTGACTCGATGAATGCCGCGCAACGCGCATGTAACGCGGACTTATGCGCTCGAAGCAAACTGTTGTACGCGGCGTCACGAACCAGCGCATGACGAAACATCCAGCGATCGCCGTCGAATTCAACGCGCTTGATCAGATTGTCAGATTCCAGAGACGACAGAGCAGACGCGACATCTGCATCCTCAAATTGACCAATCCAGCTCAGCTCGGACTGCACAAACCGCCGGCCGATCACCGCAGCGACCTGCGCGATTTCGCGAATGCGTGGCGTTTTGTCGAGTCGTGCCATCAACAGATCCTGAAGGCTGCCGGGTACAGTCAGATCGTCGGCGTCACCTGTCAGCCGCCAACCGTCCTCTTCTTTGACCAACGCATTCGAGGCAAGCAGCTGCCGCGTCAACTCCTCTACGAACAGCGGGATACCGTCCGTGCGCCTGATGATGAGATCCAGAACATCGGGAGGGAGCGGCTTGCCGTCCGCGAGCGCACGTGTGATTGCGCCGATACTGTCGGCGTTAAGTCGACCGAGCTGCATTGTGTGCAGATGGGCTGCCGGCTCCCAGCGCATGGATGTTTCGGGCCTGCTCGTCACAAGCAGCATGATCGGCAACGACATGGTGACCTGCGCCAGATACTCGATCCAGTCAAGCGTACTCGCGTCGGACCAGTGCAGATCCTCGATTTGCACCAGCAGTGGCGAGTCAGCACAACTCTCGGTAATCCAAAGCGTAATCGTCGTCAACAGCATCCCGCGTCGATCCGATGCGGTGATACCCGCTGCGACTTCGGAATTGCCGAATACAAGATTAAACAGCACCTCCAGCGCATCTGCGTCGTCACAGATTCGGGCCGGCAAATTCAGTCGGAGTAATTGTCGCTGGGCGTCCGTGTCCGTCCCATCAACGTTTGCGGCCGCCGCCAAAGCAACAAAATGATCAATCACCGGACCAAAAGCGCGACCTTCGCGTGCTGCACGACACGACAGCCTGATGGTTTGTACATCGCGAAGTGCACTAACAAACCGCGTGGCAAGGGTCGACTTGCCAATCCCCGCTTCACCGCTGAGATGCATGACCTGTCCACAGGACGTGCGGGCGCGGTCCCAAAGCCGGGTCAGCTCCTGGAGCTCATCGTCGCGGGAAACAAACGTCGAAAGTCGTGAATCGTCGACTTCGGCTACAGGCCCACGATCGCCGACAAGCCATGCGCCAGCCGGCTGATCGAACCCTTTCAGCTTCTGTGGCCCCAGGTCCTCACAGAGCCACCCGCTCTTGAGCAAAGCGCGGGTGCTTTCGGAAACTACAATGGTGTTGGGTCGCGCAATACCTTCGAGTCTTGCCGCGAGATTCGGGGTCTGACCGATCGCCAGAGTCTCCACGCCGGCATCTGCCTGGGCGCTATGGCCGGTTACGGTGTCCCCGGACGCAATCCCGACGCGACATTGAATATCGATTGCTCGGCTTTTACCGACTGACCGGGTTGCGGCGACTACGGCATGCGCCGCCCTGACGCTTCGATCCGCGTTGTCTTCGAATGCTTTGGGAAAACCGAAGTAGCTGAGTATTCCATCACCCATGAATCTCGCGACGTATCCGCCATGCTCGCGTATCGCCGCCGACGCACTATCCGACCACTGCTGAACAAGTTCACTCAGGTCCTCGGCGTCAAGCTGCTGGGACAGTGAAGTGGAACCAACAAGATCACAGAACATCACTGTAAGGTGCCGTCGCTCGCCACCCGCCAGTCGATCATGATTTAGAACATCCGTCGCGGTATCAGCCTCGGAAGATGCCGGCCTCCCGGCAATTTCGACACCACAGTCGCCACAGAATTTGCGACCGGACGGGCCTTTGGAACCACACGACGGGCATGCCAGCTGATGCGCGTGACCGCACGCCTCACAGAAACGCAAATTCGCTCGTTGGACTTCGCCGCAGGATTCGCAAACCATACTACGCTCACTTCCATAAGCGTCGTCTGAAGGGTGTTGGGCGAAGGCACCGCGACAGATCGCTCATGGTCAGGTTAGCCTGACCCCTGCAAGCAAATATTCTAATGGCTTAGGCGGCGAGAAGTGAACCAATGCTTGAGAATTACAAACAGCAACATCTGCTGGCGCACTTTTTTGTTGCACGGAGATCATGCGAAAGTTGTGGTTGCACGGTTATTGACCCGCCCTTCGCACGAGAGGCCATACGTAATCACTAGCTGCCCCGATGTGCGCGTGAACGCTCAGCCTGTGGTCGCGCCTGTGCGTTGCGACAGGAACCAGGCAAAGCCAGCCGCCAGTACCATCAAACAAACGCCCGTGATCAGCAACATCGCCCGGTAGCCCAGCCATTCAACGATTTGACCATCGACCACGACGCCAATCGCCTGACCAAAAAACAGAGAAAAGGCAAAGATCGCGATCGCCGAACCTCGGGAATCCGGCGCCATTTCCGACGCCTGGGTCTGTAACGTGTTGTGCATCAGATTGAAGCCGAGCCCGAGAACAAACATCAAAACAAACGCGACGGGCCAGGTCGCCGACACGCTCATGCCGAAAAATGCCAGGAGCATCAATACGCCACCGGCTACAACCATGCGAACGATCCCAAAACGTTGAACCAGCTGACGCACGCTCGCGCTGTACAACAGCCCACCGCACCCAAATCCGGCAAGCACAACTCCGACCACGGCATACTCGAGCAAATGCTCGTGACGCAGATAAGCACCCATATAGCTGAAGGCACCGTAGAAGAGCCAGCCTTCGATCGCGACGACCGCGCAGATAACATGCACGGTCCGAAGCTTGAGCAGCGCACGCATGTTGCCGAACATTCCCAGCTGGCCTGCGGCCCTGTGCGTTTCCTTCAGTGCACGTGGCAGCAAGAGCAAACCTATCAGCAAAAACCCGGAGGCCGTGATCAGGAAACTCATACGCCATCCGAAATACTGCCCCGACAAACCGCCAACGAGGGAACCGAAAATCCCTCCCAGCAAACCGCCGGCGATAAATTTCCCCATCACCTGCTGCCTGTTTGTAAACGCAATGTTGTCGCCAACAAATGCCAGAGAAAGCGGAATCACGGCGCCAATGGTCATTCCGGACATGAAGCGATAAATCGTCAGCTCTTTCAGCGAACCCGAGGTCGCACAGGCAACGCTTGCGGCCGCCGCAAGAAATACGGCGACGCAGATTACGCGCAGTTTGCCAAATCGATCGCCGAGGGGACCATGAACCAGCTGAAACAGCCCATACGCCAGCGCGAAGCTGGTAATCAGCGACGCAGCATCGACGACGGTGGTATTGAACTGCGTCGCAATGTCCGCCAGCAAAGGCTCCGCGATGCGCATGCTTGTGGTAGAAACAAAGCTCCCAAAAGCAAGAACAAACATCGTGCGCCTGACAGCGCGTGAAGTTTCGGCTGAGCCAGCTGACACAGGAATTCCTGACAATCGCGAACGGAGACAGGAGTAAACAGTGCAGGACCAGTCAACGCAAGATCACGGTACTTACATAGCAGGAGCGAACCGTCGGACATGTACAGACGCACTTAAACCCGCAACTATCGAACATCGGGAATACGGTGCCGCCTTACGTTAACCGGAAGACGGCACCAGCCGAGCATGCGTACTAGTTGCGGCGAGCGGGTCGACGGCCGTCGGGTCGACGGCTGTTTGGACGCCCGTGCCCTGCCTGGCCGTTAGCGTCAAGAGATCCAGATACTCCGTTGTCGGCATTCGCCGTCGATCGCGTAGTGCCATCAAAAACATTTGTTGGCAAATCACCCAGCTCGACGTCGGTATTGTCGGCAATCACCTGAGCCAGCGTTCGTCGATAGCTGACACCATAGAGCCGCTCGATCCGCTTAAGCTGCGGATCATTCAGATAAAAATATCGGTCGCCATCGCGAAGTACCTGAAACTGCTTCTTCCACATCTTCAGCTGCAGCTTGCCAAACTCCGTGCCCGGCACATGCGGCTCGGCCGACATGCCTACAAACCCGTCGACCTTATCAATGTCGCCGTAGATCGCCTTGAGTCGGGCCGCAAGCGTTGATCGTCGAACCCCAACCACCGCCTCACCCTCGGCGGCGTCTGTACCGGCCTGAATCTCGTTGCCGTCGATATCCTCAAGCCGATCGAAAAGCAGGATGTCCGGGTTATCAATGGGATCAACCGCGCCTTCCGCGATTTCTGCGGGGAAATCCTCTGTGGACTCGCCGGTCAATTCCATGAACGTTGCAGCCGGCTTTAGTCCGTAGGCCCGGCGAAGGTCATTGTACGATGCGATGCCATGATCACGACCTCGTTCTATGTCCAGCGCCGCGAGGTCCATCACCGACGTATAGCAGTCCGACAGAAACTCACCATCGAGACAGTCCGTTGGTCTTTCGGTATCTGGGCGAGGGATCTGAAACATGACGCTTCTGAGCTGGTTGTCTATCTGCTCGTCGTTCTTGTACTGGGACTCGCCGGCCAGACCGGCAAGGATATGTCCGAGACCGATTTGCTCAACGAGATCAGGGTTCGCAAAAGCGATGTTCAACGGAACGGCGATTTCAACACCGTCATCGACAACCTCTACCTCGACACCACTCGCCTTCAGCTCATCAAGCTGCTCCTGGGAGAAGTCGTCCAGACCTGCGTCGACCTCGATTTCACCGTGAATCATGGAATGCGCGCGATAGCCCACACCCGCAAACTCGTTACTGACGGTGGCGTCAACGCCCTGGCGGTAGCCGCGATAGCGACGCAGTTTCACGCCCAGCGCCGGTAGAAACTCGCGATAGGTGATGCGCTGCTGCAGAGCGCCAGTTACCCGTCTGGCAATCTGAAATTTTTGCTCTTCAGTCAGATTAGCCGGCAACGAGTTGACGATGCGGTTGTGTTCGCGAACAAACAACGTCTGAATCGCGGTCAGCGCGACGTTTTCGTTGGCCCTCACGTCTCCTGCAATCACCCGGGAATCCGGCGCGAAACGAAGACCACCCACCAGCTCCATGGCCGGCGCGGTCGCCGCATCCCTGGCGGTTGCCCTTGGCAGGTATCCTGCATCCGTGGTCAGCATCAGAGCGCTGTTGTTGGTCATGTCGCCATCGACCGGCCCCTCGCGCATCCACTCCAGCCGATCTTCGTCGCCACCGTACACGGCCCACGCGTCCAGATACGAACTGACAATATTCAGCTGCTCCCGCGGTGAACTGCTTCCGGTACCCGGCGCTACTGCTGTTCGTGTAAATGAAATCGCGCCGAGATCGTTCTGAAACTCCTCCAGCGGATCAAAACTGTCGAACGAAATTGGCGCCGACTCACCCTCTGCCTGATCACGCAATCCAATCGAATGATCTACAAACTGCCCCCACGCTGCCGCCCACTGCGTCACGGCATTTTCCGAAAACAGATTCTGGGCACTGTCGTTGAAAATACGATTACTGATATAGCGACTGTTCGGCAGACTCACCATCTGCCCTGTGTCGTCAGCGTACTGATGAGGCGCAACTCGTCTGTAGATAACGTTAGCGCTACCGCGTGCGGTATCACTGGGATGGTTTGCTGAACCATCCAGCGTACGTGGTGTACTCGGGGCCTTTATCTTGGCCCTGGCGGGTTTTTTCCTGTCCTGTGCGTCGGCAAGCCCTGTCATACCAAACGTGACAAAACTCAATAAAACGACAACTCCAGCTAGCTTATTGCGATTCATTAAAGACCTCTTGTTCAACAACAAATGCGAATGTGTTTCGCGTGTGTTTTTGAACAACAGGCAAAGAACGGTTTTATTCCACAGCACCTACCAAGGGCACACTGCAGACGACAAACTGCAGGCGAGATCGATTTGAGTCAAAACCAAGACAAAACCCTGAATGCGACGACACGTGCAAATACATGTGAGGTGACGCAATGCAACGCGTTAGCGATCAGGCAATCAAGTGTCGTCACGACGCAACGACATCACTATCTTTTGATTCAGCTCGATGTCGTCGTTCGCTATCGCCGATAAGACGGCGTTTCCACAACGTAGACGTCGACTCGCCCGGAATCACTCCAGTCTGAACTGAAGAGGACGCGGGTGCCGGTTGGGCTGATCACAGGGTGTGGCTCCGCAAAATAGCCTATCGACCCTTTGCGTCCGGTCGCACGATGATGCGCAATTCGACAGACCATCGGGTTCGCGGGGTCTGTATTGGCCAGATAAAGCTCCTGTTCGAGTACGCTGTCCCCGCGAACCGCGTAACCGATACTCGAGACCACGGCCCATCCCGGGTTTTTCCACGCCAGCGCACTGGGGTGAGAGCCGGACGGTGTATAGGGATAGCCGTTTTGCGGCCCAACGAGCACTCGACAGGACGCGTTGTTCGCGTTGTGCACAACCAGGGAACCTATCCCGTTGCCGCAACGGTTTTGGGAGTTGGCGTCAAAAGCGACTGCGAAGTAGGCGTCACTGCCGTCATGCAACAGTCCCAGATTAGAATGTTCACTGACATTACCCAGATCGAGTGATCGCAGGCTCTGCATTGAAGAATTCAGGATGCGCCCGCGATGATACGCAAGCTTGCCACTCGGAAATGGCTGAGGCGCAAATCCTGCCGCCGAGCCGCCAAGTCGAGTTACTCGATCAGACGACACCGTGTAGGTAAACGCGGAATCACCGCAGCGAAGACCGAACACATCGTCCGTCCGGGCAATCATCTGCACGTCGATGCCCGCAGTGACCTGCCCGCCGGGACAGGCACTCGCAAGACGCTTGAGCACACGATGCCGTCTTGTCGCAACGTTGTACTCCATCAGCTCGTTGCCGCTCAGTCGGATACTGCCCGTCGCGGTGGAAACCTGGACCGAAGAGCCGGCATTAACGTAGTAGAGGATGCTCGGCCGAACGCTGCTCCAGAACACCTGCTCCAGATCAGCGGGGACTATGTTGAGCCTTTCCATGTGGGCATAGGTTTTGCCGTCATACATATGATGGCCGTCACCGCGGTGCCAGAGGATCAACCGGCTCTCGTCTGCATTCCAAGCCTGAACGGTGTTGTACATCGTTTTGATAATGCCACTCGGGATAGCGTTGGCATTGGTGATGCGCGTGATCCGGCTGCCGAATGACGGATCGGTATAGGTACGTCCGGGCGCCGGCTTGGCTCGGGTTTGCATCGGCCTGTTGGTCCTGTCATTGACCCTGTACCCCTGGCACAGGTTGACGCGCGCAGTTGTCGCCGGCACCGATGACGTCGTTGACGAAGTCTGTCCGCCTGCGCCTTTGGTATCGGCAAGAATCGCGGGCAGATACAGCAGGATCCCGTAGTCGTCATCCTGCTGGGCGAACGCGGTCCCGTGGGCGAGCGCAAGCAAGGCTCCTGAGACGAATAAAGTCGCCAGCAAACTGTCGGACCGAAGAGACGAAGCGATGAAGTTGTTCAATGGGGTAACCGGTTTCGGGGCGTGTCCTGATACGACTATATCCATCGATTTTTCGATTGCCCAAACCGGTGGACGACGCTCCGCGGCAGACCTGTGACACTGCAGTCGTGCTCACCCGACAACTATCAGGCGAAAAACAGGTGGGACTGGACTTTGCGCTAACTGAACTGCGGCATGACCCGGTCGATAAACAGCTGCATCGAACGCTTTTGTGTCGGCATATCAACGCCCATTGATGCGTAGTAGATAAACGCATCAATCCCGAGGGATTCGTACTGTTTGAGCTTGGCGGTGACTTGCTCCGGGGAACCGAACATGAGGTTTTCTTCCAGCATCACCGGATCAACGCGGAAGTTACCGTCGAGTTCTTCCAGCGGCACTTTGCTCGGAAAACCGTTAACCACGCTGCCGGACTGTTGCATCAGGTTGCCGAACATGGCTAGCGCCCCGCGCAACGCGCTCATCGATTCGGCGCGATCGGCCTCGGTCTCATAAACCGCGGTATGACGCATCATTGCAAAACGCCCGCGATAGGTCCCGCCCGCTTTCGCAATGGACTCGTCCAGCTGCGCCTTGTACTTCTCGGCTTCTGAAAACGGCAGCGTCAGCGGCCAGCTCATAATGTCGCAGTCGTTGGCAACGGCATAGTCGAAAGTAATCGGCGATCGCGCGGCAACCCACACCGGCACGTTTTCCTGGCGGGGCTTCGGGCACGAGGTCGCTGCGGGGAACTGCCAGTATTCACCGTTGTGCTCAACGTCGCCCTTCCACAATTTTCGAACCACCGGCAGCATCTCCTGCATATAGCGATAGCTGTCCGGCTGCTTAAGGCCCGGACGCATGCGATCAAACTCTCGCTGATACGCGCCGGAACCCAGCCCGAATTCAAGCCGGCCACCCGAAATCAGATCGAGCATGGCGGCTTCGCCCGCGATGTTGATCGGATGCCAGTAGGCCGCGTTCGCAACCCCGCACCCGAGCCGAATGTTGGTGGTCTGGGTCGCCCACCACGTCAGGAGCTGAAACGGATTCGGTGCGATCGTCATTTCGAGTGCATGGTGTTCGGCAGCCCACGCAATCTCGAAGCCCGAGCTGTCGGCCATCCTGACCATGTCAATGACGTGGTCGCGAACCTCTGCCATGTCAGTGTTCGCGTCCATTCTTTCGAGGTTAATAGCGAGATGAAATTTCATGTCTGCGGCGCCTGTCGTCTCGGATGTCCACAGTGCCTGAACACATCAATGCATGAAATCAAAACAATTCGTATGGTAAGTTCGATGAACCCGAATTAGCGAAAACATCATGAATCTCAACCTCAACACACTGCAGACCTTCCTCGCTATCGTTGAGACCGGCAGCCTGGTGCGGGCTTCCAAGGCGCTACATGTCACCCAGTCAACCGTCACAGCGCGTCTTAAATCACTCGAAGAAGAAGTTGGTCAGGCACTGATTTACAGACATAAATCGGGTGCCAGGCTCACGGCTTCCGGCGTGCGACTGAAACGCTACGCCGAGACCATGACCGGTCTCTGGAGACAGGCCAAACAGGAGACTGCGCTACCTGAAACGGTCAGCGTGGTCTGCAATATCGGCTGCGATCCCGACCTCTGGCCACATCGGGGACAGGCACTCTTCGACGCAATCCGGCAGCGACATCCCGATACCGCGCTGTCAGTCTGGCAGGGAGATCAGGAACGACTTGAACAATGGTTGAATAACGGCTTGATTGATATGGCTTTAACCTATCGGTCCACCTTACGCGGCGAGCAGACTGTGCACGCACTGCCCGATGATCAACTGGTTCTGGTGTCGACTCGCGCGAGCAGTCCGGTCCGCTTTGATCCTGACTATGTGTTTGTGGAAGCCGGCGACGATTTTGGTCAGCAACATGCGGCAGCGTTCGCCGATGCGGACACCGCCAGGATGAGCTTTGGGAACGGGACACTCGGGCTTGAGTATTTACTGCGCCACGGCGGCTCGGCGTACATTGCCCACGGCCTCGCCGAACCGCATATCGCTTCAGGCGAGCTGCATCAGTTGACGGGCGCACCGGTGTTCGCTCGCAGCGCCTATCTGGTCCTCAATCAGCACAGCGACGATCAGTGGGTCTGGCTGACACCCCTGCTCGGCAGCGTCGTGTCAGATTCAGACCCCGTTTAAAGCCGGAGACGACCTCAGACGGCACAACGCAAAGATGCTTTAACTGACTGATTTAAAGGATTATAGGCCGACTTAGTCAGATCGACGTCATGAGCCGGGTGGCGTCGAGGATCGCCGTGTGGACGTTTCGGCTCGAGACCGCATCGCCAATCCGGTGGACCTCGTAGCCGCTACCTGATTCGGGCGTGACCTTCCCCTCAACCATCAGGCGTGGGTCCGTGACGCCGTCGTTCGTCGAACGACCCCGAAGCTCATCGTAAACCTCGGTAACCGGCTCGGTGCCGTGCTCGACGATGAGCTGACGTGCGTGCAGGGTGGTCTCGATATCGGTCATCTCGTTTCGAAAAGTCGCCGCCACGCCGTCGCTGAATTTCTCCACCCGCAGCAGTCGATGATTGAATTCGAGCGACAGCTCAAGCTCGTAGCTGCGTCTGCGCCAGATAACGTTCTCGGCGTAGGCCATCTCCATGCCGAGATGATCGTCAATCGCAATAAACTGAACATCCGCCCCTGACGCTTTGGCAAATTCCGCTGCGGTCAATGCCGCATGACGCCCGGTACCGTCATAGATCAGCGCGGTGTCCTGCACCTTCGCCGAACCGGTTAATACGTCCCAGACGCTCGTGACATGCTCCGACCCGTCAATCCAGTCGATATTCGGCACCCCGCCGGTTGCGATGATGACGACGTCAGGATCCTCAGCCTCGACGCTGGCCGCGTCAGCGTAATGGTTCAGCCGTACGTCCACGTTCAGATGCTCGAGCTCTGCGGCACGCCAGTCGACTACGCCAATAAAATCCCGGCGCCAGCTCGCTTTCACCGCCAGCAGCACCTGTCCCCCGAGCTGGTTGGCAGCCTCGAACAGCACCACCTTGTGACCTCGTTCGGCCGCGATTCTCGCAGCCTCCAGACCCGCCGGACCGCCGCCCACAACGACAATACGTTTGGCCGGACCTGCTGACGGCTGCGTGGTCTGTGACAGCGCCAGTTCTCTGCCGGTTACCGGGTTGTGGATACACGAAGGCCGGGTTGTACCACCCATACAGTGCGTTGCACCGACACAGGGCCTGACTCTGTGTTCCTCACCCTGCTTCAGTTTGTTGACCAGATGAGGATCCGCAATGTGAGCGCGCGTCATCGCCGCCATATCAAGCAACCCTTCCTTGATCGCATAGCGTGCTGTCGCCAGATCGTTGATGCGTGCAGCATGAAAGACCGGCAGATTCATCTCCTGCTTGAACGCCCCTGCTTTCTCGACCCAGGGGGCGATCGGCGACGCCATGCCCGGCATATTGTGGGTAGCAAGGCCGACGTAGGTGTCCATACGGCCATAGTTGGCGTTAAAAAAATCGATCGTGCCCGACGACTCGAATACTTTGGCAATTTGCAAACTGTCCTCGAAGTCGAGGCCCTCCTTATAGCCCTCGTCCACGTGAAATCGAATGCCAACCAGAAAATCATCGCCCACGCGTTCGCGCATCGCTTCATAAACTTCGAGACCGAAGCGGCAACGATTTTCCAGACTGCCGCCGTAGCTGTCCGTTCTGAAGTTGGTAGCCGGTGACAGAAACTGACCAATCAGATGCCCACCCGCCAGGGTTTCGATGCCGTCCAGCCCTCCTTCCTGACAGCGCCATGCGGCATCGGCAAAGTCCTGAATCACACGTTTGATGTCGTGACGATCCATCTCCTTGGGAAAACTTCGATGCAGGGTTTCGCGCACCATCGATGGTGCGATAGTGGGCAGCACGCGATCACTGAACGACTCCCCTCGCCGCCCCAGATGCGTGATCTGACACATCAGCTTCGCGCCATGGCTATGCACACGCTCGGAAAACTGCTGAAAGTATTCGATGATCTCGTCGCTACCGACGTACAGCTGACGGAACACGTTCGGTGAATCCGGCGACACGTTGGACGACCCACCAAACATCGTCAAACCAATACCGCCTCGCGCTTTTTCTTCGTGATAGGCCTGATACGCCTCCTTGGGAAGGCCCCCTTCTTCGAGCCCGCAGGCATGACTGGTGCTCATCACCCGGTTTCGAAAAGTGATATGCCGAATGGTCAGCGGCTGCAGCAACGGGTCTTTGGTGTCTGGCGCAGAAACAGGCAGGCTCATAATGATCTCCAGCGATGAGAAGAACGGCGGCCACCCAGTATCTGGCGTGTCGTCGGCCCTGTCACGCGACCGTCCACTGTCGGGATCGATGTGCGCTTTTTCGCTCGCGCAGGCGCCGAGATCGGCCGGTCTGCCTCCCGCATGGTCGCGCGTGTGTTCGAGGGCGTAGTCCCGGACCTGCGTGTACAATAGCGACCGACTCCCCGTGTTGGCCTCAGCTAAATGTCCGCAAACGATTCTGCCATCAGCGATGATGTAAAAAGTGAACTTCAGGAGCTGAAGGAAATGGTGGCGAAGCAGCGCAAGCGGCAGAGGAAACTCTCGCTTCGCATCAAGAGCCTTGAATTCACCGTCGACTACCTGCTCGAGAAACCCAAATACGAACCTTCAGACCCGACGGGGTTTAACGAGCAACACCATCGCAAGCACATCTTCAGGAGTCTCATCGACGCTATCGAGTTCGACCAGATTCTGGAAACCGGCACCTTTTTTGGCAACACCTGTGGATTCATGGCCGACTACTCGGGCCTGCCGATCGCAACCTGCGAATTCAACGAACGCTATTTCACGGTGGCGCAAAGACGCCTCAGCGATTTCGACAAAATATCCTTTTCGCTTCAGGACTCTCGCAAGTTTCTTGAAGCAACTTTCAAAACGCTGTCTGCCAAAAACTGCTTTATCTATCTTGACGCCCACTGGGGTGAAGATCTTCCGCTGTGGGAAGAGATCGAGATTATCCTGCGTCAGTATCCAGGCGAGTTCGTCATCATGATCGATGACTTCTGTGTGCCCGGCGACAGCGATTATCGGTACGATGATTACGGACCGGGCAAAGCACTCGACCTGGCGACCTTCGGCACGCTGTTCAGCCGGTTCTCGTTGCTGCCGTTTTTTCCGAGCCTTGCCGGCGCCCAGGAGACCGGCA
Source organism: uncultured Gammaproteobacteria bacterium (assembly GCA_938034705.1). Taxonomy (GTDB): domain Bacteria; phylum Pseudomonadota; class Gammaproteobacteria; order Arenicellales; family CALHMG01; genus CALHMG01. The sequence continues at coordinate 7,068 of CALHMG010000200.1, read as the reverse complement.
AGCAACGCGGCTGCGTGGTACTCGCAAGCCGTGGCAATCTCGAAGCGGTCAAATCCGTCGACGCCCTGGTCGCCCACCTGCCCGAAAACGACTCCTGAGCCAAAGCGGCCAGAACACGACCCTGAATCTCATAGACACTTAATACTTAATTACCAGTAGTCGTATTCGGTCGTGAGACGTATGGTCAACTGACGACACGTGTCCCAGTCTGCGCACACAGTCGAAAAACGTAAGGCCGCATGGAGGCTCTGATGTTCCACGGATCAGGTGTAAACCGGCGCGGGGTACTGCTGTTCGCACTCGGGACAACGACGACGGCGTTTGTTGCCCCAAACAGATGGAAGAAACCCGTCATCGAATCCCTGTTGCTGCCGGCGCACGCGCAGACATCGCCGTCACCCGCCAGCAGCGTTCGCACTTTCCGATTGCTGTGTTCGGACAACGCTGAAGTCAATATGACGGTGCACCAGTTCCTGAGCGGCGATCGCAAACTGCTCGGCAACTACAAGACGCTGCCCACTTTCAACAGCAACACCGACAGCTGGGTTCTGCGAAATCCATACGAGGCGGGAGACTTTCTGCTGTCTGAAGGCGCCTTCAGAACCAAGTATCAACCGATACTGGACGCAAGCAGCGAATGCGATTCGACCCCGCCCCAAAGCGAGGACGAAGACCTGCGTCAGTTCGCCGTGACCTGCAGCACCAACGACACGATCAGCGTCGACGTATTCCAGCACTACAACACCGGTTCTGGAGAAATTCTCGGCAACTACGTCACTTCGCCGCGGCGCGACGGCGACACCATCGACGTTTCCGCGGCCCAGCCCTACCGCGCCGATCTGTTCAAGCTGAACCAGTCTCAGTTTATTGCAGCATATCAACCTGAACTTGATGCCAGTCCCGAATGCTCGCAGCAGCGTTGCGAAGACGAAGACATCACCATTGAGCTGAGCCATCCGTTCGCGAACTTCTCGGAGTTTTCGGTTAACAAGCTCGATATCTTCTTCCCGCTAAAGCTGACGGGTACAGCGGAAGTTGTAGACATCACGGCGTCCATCGTGGGTTCAGGCAACGTCTCTGACGACTGGTACGAGGTTGTCAGTGCACCATCAAGCATCTCGCCAGCGGCCCCGAACCAGACCGTGCACGTGCGCTATCGCGTAGACCGAATCACTGACGAAGCGTGCCTTAACAGCTTTTTCGTTGAAGGCCAGAAGCCACTGGTTCAGCTTGTCGTTCGCGGCCGATGTGCCACCAACGCCAGCATTACTACCGAGGCGAGACTCGGCACCATTGGCGCCAACTGCGTGTTTATCAAAGGTCTCACGCCGTAATCCAGCGCGTTACTCGCCAGACACAGGTTTCCTGAGATCCGCCGCACCGTCTTCGGTGCGGCGATCGAGACCGCTGCCCCGGATGCCTGATCTCAGCCGGTAAAGATCGCTGACTCGATCTGCTCGACCGCCAGGGTCAGCGCGACACCAAACACTACCGCGCCGGCAAGCCGCGGCGCCAGAGCGTTCGATTGCGAGAACGCACCGAATGCGCTGATGCTCTTGATTGCTGCGACCGCGATCAGCGACTGAATCACGACGATTCCAATCAGGTAGGCGACCAGAGGCGTCGCCTCCGCGCCAACCACGGCATTGCCGTAGGCCGCGCCATGGGCAACACCGGCAAACGCGAATAGCGCGCTCACCGCGAGTGCTGGATAAACCTTGCTGGCAATCAACGCGACCCCGATGACCGCGAGTGAACCGAGCACCACAATCTCTACACCCGGCAACGCCAGACCAGCACTCGTCGCGTAGACGCTCAACGCCGACGCGCAGATAAAAGTTATCAACAGGGAAACAGAACGCCCCAGGCTCGCGGCCAGAATCCCTGCCGCGATAACAAACGCCAGGTGGTCAAATCCGATCACTGGATGCCCGACACCAGACAGCAGGCCCTGCATGAAAGTGGTTGGTGTGGCTCCTCCCAAAGGATGATGTGCAAATACGCTGACGCTCGTAAACGCCAGCAGCATGCCGGTCACGATCGCGGTCGCGCGTGGATTGCGTCGATCGCCTGCGGATTTGAGAGTGGAACGAGTTGCGAACATGCTGATCTCCCGATCACAAAATTTGATTGAAGATGGTCTGGCTTCCGGGTCGGAAACCCAGGAACTTTAGAGTCGGTAAAACCGGGTCGCCGTATCGTGAAAAAGCTGGCGACGTTCGTCCTGACTGCAGTCTTCGATCATACTCGCAATGGCACAAACCTGATCCCTGTAGCCTATGCGCAATCCGGCCACCGGGAAGTTGGATGCATACATGCAACGCTCAAAGCCGAATATTTCTATCGCCTCACGTACAACGCGTTTGTTGTCATCAAAATCCCAGCAGTCCCGGGCGAGACCAAGCTCAGAGACCTTCAGCGAAATCTGCTCCTGATCGGCCAGCTGACGCATTGCGCGTCGCCACTCGGACAGCCCGGCCTCGCTTCTGTCCCAGGGCAGCCCGGTGTGTTCTACAACAACCGGCAGATCGGGATACAGCGCACAGACTTCAGCGGCCTGCTCAAGATGCCACCACGGCACTCGCAGATCCCAAGAGAGCCCAAAGTCACGCAGCCGGCCAAGACCCTGGCGCCATTTGGGATCTTCCATACTTCCCGGAACACCGACGACCGACTGCTTCTGGGCCGGACTACTTGCGGTAACCGGCTTGCTGCGAATTCCGCGAACCTCGCTGAAAGCCGCCTGTGATTCGAGTTCGGCAAGAGAATCCTCGCGGTGAAACCAGACGTGCGCAACGATCGCGTTGGGAAAATCGTGTTTGTCCATAACGCCGACCAGCCACTTCGTTTCGGCGATTGAGTTTTCGTGATCGGCCTCGGCTTCGACATGCACACTTTTTACGACGCGCAGATCCTGATGGTGGGCCTTGAAGTCTGCCGGCAAATACGTCTGCTTGAGTGCATCGTAATTACCCAGAAGAAAATTTTCTTCGGGCCGGTCAGACAGCCACGGGTAATAGACATTGTCCAGCCCGAAAAAATGATGGTGGCTGTCTACGATGTCGAAATTGAGATCAATTTCTGAAAAATCCGGCAGCCCTCGCGGCGTGGACAGATCGGCAGTCAATTCGAAAACCCTGATGCGTGAACGTTCAGGCACCGATCATACGGGCGAATCTGCGGTATTCACATGTCTGATCCGGACTGTGCAATCAGCACCTGAATACCGCCCGCTATCGCGTCACAAAAAGCGAGACACCAACCCGAGTGCTGAGTTGAACCTTATTCGCGTTAAGACCCTAGAACCCGCTCAGCCGCCAGATGACACCCGCAACGGCAGCACCAAGCAGCACACGCAACACGGGCTGCTTGAACCGAATCAGGAGCACTGCCGACACAACGGACACAACAAGGGCGAACACGTTCACGCTGCTGATGACCGGAAGATCAAAGTAAAGGGAATCGCCTCCGACGCGACTCGTCTGCGCAAACAGGACGTGAGACGCAAACCACAGGGCCAGTGAGGCGATCACGCCAACGACCACCGCGGTTATCGCCGACAGCGCGTTGTTGAGACCGGTACTGCCCCGCAGCTTCTCGATAAACGGGGCGCCGACATAGATCCAGAGAAAACACGGCACAAACGTCACCCAGAGCGTGAGGAGCGCACCCAGAGTGCCGGCCAGAAGCGGGTTCAGCGTTCCGGGGTTGTTAAAGGCGGCCAGAAATCCAACAAACTGCGTCACGAGAATCAACGGCCCTGGCGTCGTCTCCGCCATGCCGAGTCCATCGATCATCTGGCCGGTGGACAGCCACGAATAGTGTCCGACAACCTGCTCGGTCATGTACGCCAGCACGGCGTAGGCACCGCCAAACGTCACAATCGCGAGCTTGCTGAAGAACAGACTCTCCTCGGTATAAACGTGGCCGCGCCCCAGCGTTGCGACAATGATGAGAATCGGTAACGCCCAGAGCACGGCGAAAATGCCTGCGGCCATTAACGTCTGGCGGCTGGATCTCGCCTCCAGAACCGGCTCCGCGACGTCGTCGCCACTGCCGTGACCGTGATCCATTTTGATGGCATCGGGCGATACTCTACCGCCAAGCCAGCCCGTGACCGCCGCGATCAGAACGACCAGCGGAAACGGCAGGTGCAAAAAGAACGTCGCCACAAATCCAAATACAGCCAGACACACCAGCAGTGGCTTTTTCAGCACACGCGATCCCAGACGGATGATGGCCTGCAGCACAATCGCCAGAACGGCGGCCTTCACGCCAAGGAATATGCCGTCAACCAGCGCGATACCCGAATACAGGGCATAGAGCACGCTTAGAACATAGATGACGATCGCACCGGGGATCACAAACCAGAGCCCGGCCACGAGCGATCCCCGAATACCGTGAAGCAGCCAGCCTATGTAGACCGCGAGCTGTTGTGCCTCGGGACCCGGAAGCAGCATGCAGTAGTTGAGCGCATGCAGAAACCTGCTGTCGCTGATCCATTTTTTTTCGTCAACGACATAGCGGTGCATCAGCGCAATCTGTCCCGCCGGACCGCCGAAACTCAGCAACCCGACCTTCAACCACAGCCAGAACGCTTCGGAACGGGATACCCCGGATTCGGTTGTTGCGTGCTCGGATTCTGTCACGTGTTACTCGCCGCTTTTTCATCGAGGGCCTGAGTCGGAAGACTCAAGGCGCGCCAGCTGCTGATACCGCCCGCCAGAGCCCTGGCAGACACACCGTGTTCGCGTAACTGTTCTGCCGCCTGCTGACTGACCCACGCACCATACATGCAATAGACGACCACTGCTTGGCCGTCCGGGATGGAATCTGCCCACTCACCCACCTTCTGCGGGTCCAGCCACTGACTGCCGGCAACCTGAACATCATCTGCCTGCAGATCATCGGCGAGTCGCACATCAATGACCTGAAAAGAATCAACGTCGTTCACCAGCGCCTCCGGCGAACACAGCACGTCGTCGCTGATCTCGTCATTATCGTGCTGCCCCGAGAATCGGCTGTTGAGCACCGACCACTTCAGGTCTTGCATCACCGCGTCGATGTATTCGTCAACCGAATTCGAAAAAGCCGGTTGCCGAATATTGTTATCCAGGGGTATTGCGAGCAGACAGGTCTGATCTACCGCGATGCCGGTTGATCCCGATGTCCAGCTGACTGCGAGAGAACCTTCTGCATTATGTCTGACCAGCGTCAGCCAGCCCGATTCGAATCCAGCTGCTGCAGTTTTTAAGTGCGTCCCAAGACCCGACATGTTGCCAAAGGCATTTTCAATTGCGGATGACAGCTGTGCCGAGGATTCACCCGTGTCCTCATCCGTCAGGCTCCCAAAGAAGCACTCAAAGAGCGAAATCTCGACCGCGTTGTTTGCTCGCGCTTCGAAAAGAGCAAGCGCCTGTGCGCCGCTCGCACCATCACCCAGGGCCGCAATCTGTTTTGCCGTTGCGTTGTGCTGCTGCAGCGACTGACCGTAGTCGCGCTCGAAGGCCTGATCGACCAGAGGTCGCGGCAGCCCGCGAAGTTTTGGCGGCTTGAAGCTAAGCGGTTTAATGGGCAGTGTCATGCGCAATCGACTCCAGGGCTTGTATCGACAGAATTTATGATTAAACTCACTGAAGTATCGCCAAGATAATTACCTTTTAATAACGAAAATATTCGATCTATTTATCAATATCTCTAATACTTAATGCGAAATCAGCACCTTCCGACCACCCGCGCCCTGCAGACGTTTGAGGCCGCCGCACGCCTGGCAAGCTTTTCGGCAGCTGCGGCCGAACTGAATCTGACCCAGGGGGCCGTCAGTCACCAGATTGGCGAGCTGGAAAAGGTGCTCGACTGCAAACTGTTTGATCGGCGCGGACGCACTGTTGAACTGAACGCAACCGGCGAGACCTATCTCAAGTTCGTGCGCGATGCCCTGCAGGCACTTCGGCTTGGAGGTCAGGCTGTCGATCCCGTCGACGCAACCACCAAAACCCTGACCGTCAGTGTGTCACCGAACTTCGCGGGCAAGTGGCTGGTGCCGAGACTGGGTGAATTTCTGACGACACAGCCGGACATTGATCTGCGCATCAGCGCCAGCATGCGACACATCGATTTCGCCACAGACGATGTCGATGTCGCGGTCCGCCACGGCACCGGCGACTGGCCGGATCTGAATGTCACCAGGCTCAGTGATGAATGGATATTCCCGGTCATCAGTCCGATGCTCCTCGCGAACAACCAAATCAACGAACCGCAGGATCTGATGGCGTTTACGCTTTTGCACGATCAGGACCCCGACAAGTGGCAACAGTGGTTTGAACAGTTCGAGCTGAACGTTTCTGACGAAGGTCCGGTGTTCGATCAGACCGCGTACGCCATAGACGCAGCGGTCGCGGGCCAGGGAATCGCGCTTGCACGAAGTCAGCTGGTCACGCTGGATCTTGCCTCGAAGCGGCTGATTGCGCCGCTGCAGCATCGAAACAGAGCGCCCTTCAGCTACTGGATTGTGTGGCCGCGGTCGTCACCCAAGGAAGATCGTATTCGGCGCTTCAGCAACTGGTTACTGGATGCCGCTAAAACCGGCTGAGGTACTCGAGCCGCAGCTACGTTGCATCGCCCTGCAGTTTCTCGTTAACGGTCGCGAGCAAGCTGTCGGCACCGCGCGCGAGTAATGCGGTATCGGAACCGCACGCGACAAAGGTAAATCCGTCACGCAGCAGGTCCGATGCGAACTGTGCATCGAGTACCAGCGTACCCACGGGCATTCCTCTCGCGATCAACGCTTTCGCCGCAGGCCAGACCAGCTCCCAGACTTCATCGCACATCGGCTTGCCAAGCTGCCCGATGTCCGCCGCGATATCCGCCGGGCCAAAAAACACACCGCTGACCCCTTCAACGGCAGCGATTTCTTCTGCTCGCTCTACCGCGGCTCTGGTTTCAAGCTGAACCAGCACCGACGTTTCGCTTTCGACCTGTGCGAAGTAGTCGCTGGTTCGTCCAAATGCGTTAGCACGAGTTGACCCACTGACGCCGCGAATGCCTCTCGGCGGATATCGAGTGGCG
>CALHMG010000199.1 GCA_938034705.1 uncultured Gammaproteobacteria bacterium | reverse complement strand
GTGCCTGCACACGCGTCCCCTGAAAACTACGCTTTGATCCGTGACTCGCGAATGATGATGTACGTCGCGGCACTGATGATGACAGCGCCGCCAATGAGCGTTGGAAGATCGGGCACTTCCTTGAACAGCAGATAGCCGAGCAGGGTCGCCCAGACCAGTCGCGTGAAGTCGAGCGGCATGACGGCGCCTGCGTCTGCCGTCTTCAGAGATCGCGTCATTGCAAGGTGCCCAAGCGTGCCAAAGATTCCGATCAACACAAGCCAGCCCAGTTGCTCCAGGGTGGGCGTCGTCCAGACCAACAGGGCCGGCCAGAACGAGAGAATGGTGGTACTGACACCGAACCAGCAAACAATGCTTGTGATGGAGTCAGTTTTCGACAGCTGCTTGACGATGATGACGCCGGTTCCCCAGCACAGCGCCGAGGTCATGACGATGACCAGGCCGTAGTTCAACTCGACGAAACCCGGCCGCAGAATAATCATCGCTCCCAGAAATCCCGCGCCAACCGCAGACCATCGCCGTGCGCGCATCCGTTCGCCGAGAAACAGCGCGGCCCCAATCGACGCAAAGATCACCGCCAGAAAGCTCATGGCGGTCGCTTCGGCGAGCGGTACAACGCTCAGCGCGAAGAACCACAGTGACATGGCGGCCACGGAATTGAATCCTCTGAACAGCTGCAGGCGTGGTTGATAGGTCTGCAGGTTTTTCAGGCCGCCTTTGAGCATCAGCGGCGACAGCGCGACCAGTCCAAACAGGTTGCGAAAAAAGCTGATCTCGAACGGATGCAGTTCGCCGCTGACTTTTCGCACGAGTGCGTGCATGGCCGCCAGCGCGAAGGCCGCGGCCGTCATCAAAAGCATACCGATTAAGAGGTTTTTATGAGTCGACGCAGGCGACTGGGGCATGGCGCTAGGGACGGTCTGGCCAGAGAGACGCGGACTATACAGTCAGAACCACCCGGTAATGCGGCGGGTTGCTGAACGGTAGCGGGAACACAGCGCCGGGCTCGCGAGACCCTCTTGAAATCCGGATACCGACCCGCATTTTTATAACACTGGACGCATTTACCGCATGGGCCGGTGCTTGATGGCTTCGGAGGCCAAATGACAGAAGAGCAAATCATAATTCTCAAAGGCGAAAACGAGGCTGATCCGGGTTCGCCGGACGAGTCCGATCCACGGGCGAGATCACTCGTCAGTCCGGCCGACGTATTACCTTCAGAAATCGTCGTGCTGCCACAACCTCAAAAACCGTTTTTTCCCGGTCAGGTGCTGCCGCTGGTGATTACCGGTCCCGAGTGGGAGTCGACGATTGCCGCAATCAAGGAATCTGCAGCGGGAACCGTAGGCATCATCTGGACTACCAACGAAGATCTGGGTGAAACAACCACTGAAGATTTCGCGGCTATGGGCACCGCATGTCGAGTGGTGCGCGCCGAGATGATGGAAGGTCATATGCAGCTCGTGCTCGCGGGTGAAAAACGTTTTGCCGTCAAAAAGTGGTTGACGGACAGGGCACCGTGGCGTGCTCAGGTGGAGTATTTCGAAGAGCCCGAAAGCGATGCGGATTCGCTCGAGTTCAAAGCCTACGTGACGGCGATTATCAACACGATAAAAGAGCTGCTGCCGCTGAACCCGCTCTACGGAGCGGAGCTGAAGATGTTTCTCGAGAACTTTCGAGTGAACGATCCGTCACGTCTCGCGGATTTCAGCGCCAGTCTGACAACCTCGAATCCGGAAGAGTTGCAAAAGGTTCTTGAATCAACGGATCTTAAAACCCGGCTGGAGAAGGTGCTGGTGCTGCTCAAGCGCGAGGTGGAAATTGCCCAGGCGCAGATGGAGATCCGTGATCATGTCGAGAGCGAGATTCAGTCGCGTCAGCGTGAGATGTTTCTTCGGGAACAGCTCAAGTTCATCCAGAAAGAGCTTGGGATTGCGAAAGACGACAAGACAGCTGAACTCGAGCGACTCAAGGCCCGGCTCGAGGGCGTCGAGCTTCCCGATCATGCCGCCGAACGCATTGCCGAAGAGTTCGACAAGTTCTCGGTGCTCGAGTCGGGGTCGCCTGAATACAACGTGACGCGAAACTATCTTGACCTCCTGACCTCACTTCCGTGGGACAACACAACAGACGATCGTCTGGATCTGGCAGAGGCCGCAAAAATTCTGAACCGGGATCACGAGGGTCTCGCGGATGTCAAAGAACGCATTCTCGAGTTCCTTGGGGTTGGGATAACACGGGGCGAAGTCGCGGGTTCGATCCTGCTGTTTGTTGGACCTCCGGGGGTTGGCAAGACGTCGCTCGGCCGCTCAATCGCCCAGACGCTCGATCGCGAGTTTTATCGATTTTCTCTTGGCGGCATGCGTGACGAAGCCGAAATCAAGGGACACAGACGTACCTATATCGGAGCGATGCCGGGCAAATTTATACAGGCGATCAAGGAGACCGGAACGTCAAACCCGGTGATCATGCTCGACGAGATCGACAAGATCGGCGCTTCGTTCCAGGGCGATCCCGCCTCGGCTCTGCTCGAGGTGCTCGACCCTGAGCAGAACTCTGATTTTCTCGATCACTATCTCGACACGAGATTCGATCTGTCCAAAGTGCTGTTTATCTGTACGGCGAACTCGCTCGACACGATTCCCGGCCCGCTGCTCGATCGCATGGAGGTGATCCATCTTTCAGGGTACCTCGCCGAAGAGAAGCTTGCGATCGCGTCAAAACATCTGTTGCCCAAGTTGATCAAGGATGCAGGGCTTGATCGCAAGAAGATTTCTATCGACAAGGCAGCACTTCGGAAAGTCATCGAAGGTTATGCCCGCGAAGCGGGTGTTCGACGACTTGAAAAGCTGCTTGGAAAAATCGTGCGCAAGGCCGTCATGAAACTGGTGAGAGATGGCGACGAGCGCGTTCGCGTGTCGGCAGCTGATGTTGTCAGTTATCTCGGAAGCCCTGTTTACGAAAAAGATTCTCGCGTGCAGGGCATTGGTGTAGTCAACGGTCTGGCGTGGACATCAAACGGTGGTGCGACGCTGAGTATCGAGGCGACCCGGGCGCACGAATTTTCCAGAGGGCTGAAGCTGACGGGGCAACTTGGTGACGTGATGAAAGAGTCTGCCGAAATCGCCTATAGCTATGTGTTGTCAAATTCAGCACAACTTGGTGTGGACCCGGAATATTTTGAGAAAGCACTCGTGCATCTGCACGTGCCTGCCGGCGCGACACCAAAAGATGGTCCGAGCGCAGGCATTACGATGACGTCGGCGCTTGTGTCGCTGGCGCGAGGCAAGAAACTCAAAAGCAATATCGCCATGACCGGCGAAGTGACCCTCACCGGCCAGGTGCTGGCCGTGGGGGGAATACAGGAAAAAATTCTTGCGGCAAAGCGGGCCGGCATTAAAACCGTGATCCTGCCTGAAGCGAACCGTGGCGCATTCGACGAGCTGCCCGCGGCAGTGGTCAAGGGCATAAAAGTTCATTTTGCCGCTCACTATGAGGATGTTCTCAAAGTGCTGTTTGGCTGATGTTGAAGCGAACGCTAACGCCGGGCTGAAGCACTGAGCATTTCCGGCTCAGCGTTTTCAACACCCGCAATCTCGCCGAGCGCTTTGCACAGCCGAAGCGCTTCGCCCGTTTGCTCGCTGGCCGCGGTCAGCCAGGCGGCAAAGTCGAACCTCGGGTGCGGCTCGGTGATAGCAAAGCCCGCTTTGCGCAATTCGGTCTTATAGTCGACGACACGGGAGTCCCGATCTACCCGTAGGAACACCCTGCCTGTTGGTACGAAACTGACGGGGCCACCTTCGTAACTGTAGGCGGGCATGGCCCTGCCCGACCTGATCAGGTCATCGACTTCCCCGGCGGTGGATTCGATGATGACTCTTTTCTCATCGATATCGGCGACGACAGTCAGCGTTTCGTCTGACATGGCGTCAAGCTGTTTTGACTGAACGCATGCGCGGGTGAGCTGCTGCCGGTATTGAACCGTGTTGCCGTCTTTTGCGAACGACACGTTGCGCGGAAAGGAGCTCATTTGGTTTTTCGGTTCACGCGGTGCCATGGATTCGTGCCAGTATTTCGTGCCCGTGAGTGACGGGGCTGTAGCAGTTGACTGCTGCCATGGTGGTGGGTCTTGGCGATCAATTCAAGACGTCGATATCCTGAAAGGGTCACCACCAACACAAGGAATGCCGCAAGAGGAGGGTAGTGTTATGCCAAACGAGGCCTTTGAGTACCGTTATGGTGGTGAAAACGGTCGTACCCACAGGATTTATCTGAGCGATGACATGGTGGTCGTCCGAGCACGTTCAAAACAGGGGCGGGTCCGGGACGCCCGGGTCAGCGCGCGTTGTGGACACGTGCTGGAGGGACTGCAGTCATCGTTGCGATTCGAATCAGCGGGTGTTGAAGTTTTGAGGACCCATCCCGCGACAAAGAGCACCTCGCGTGCGGAAATGGTCAGAGTGCTTTCAAAGGATCGCGCGCTGGCGTTCGCGACGCCCGGTCTCATGGACTCGGCCTCGCGTCAGCCGGTGGTTCCCACGGACAACGTCTTTATCAAGTTTCATGATGACGTCACGACAGCCGAGATTCGGCAGGTGTTGCGACGTTATGGCATGACCTCGAAACGCCGGGTTCGTTACTGCGCTAACGGATGGTTTGTTACTCCCCGGCGTAACGTCGGACATGGTGTGTTCGATGTGTGTATGGCGATTCTGCAAAAGGAAGCTTCTGTAGAGCTTTGCCATCCGGAGCTCGTGCGCGAACGCGAGCGCAAGGTCGCGTTCAGCTCTCAATGGCATCTTCGAGAAACGCGAATCGATGACACCCTGATCAACGCCCATGCCAACGTCGAGGACGCGTGGGAACTCAGTGAGGGTGATGACACGCTGATTGCTGTCATTGATGATGGCGTAGACATTGATCACGAAGAATTCAGGGCACGCGGCGGTGTTTTCGCGCCAAGAGACGTGACCGAACGAGTTAACGACGCACGCCCGAAGTTCGACGGCGACGATCATGGCACCGCCTGCGCGGGCGTCGCGCTGGCCTCTGGCGAATTTGGCGCGTCCGGGGTTGCGCCAGGTGCAGGCCTGATGCCGATCCGATTGCGATCGGGACTGGGCTCAATGAACGAGGCGGATGCGTTTTTCTGGGCAGCGGACAACGGCGCTGACGTTATCTCATGCAGCTGGGGTCCTGTTGACGGGCAGTGGTGGAATCCCGCTGACCCGGTGCATGACCAGGTTGTGCCGTTGCCGGACTCGACCCGTCTTGCGCTTGAATACGCAACCACCGAGGGGCGTGACGGTCTCGGCTGCGTCATCGCCTGGGCTGCAGGCAACGGCAACGAGTCGGTCGACAACGATGGATACGCCAGCTCCGAACACGTCATGGCGGTGGCGGCATCGAATGATCGTGGCACGCGCAGCGTGTACAGCGATTACGGGTACGCTGTGTGGTGCTCGTTCCCAAGCAGTGATCCTGACAGCGAACTTACGCCAGGAATCTGGACTACCGATCGGGTGCAGGGTGCGGGCTACAATCCGGGTGATCCAATGCTGGGTGATGCCGGTGGCAACTACGCCAACGATTTTGGCGGAACCTCAAGTTCATGTCCCGGGGTTGCCGGCGTCGCCGCGCTGATGCTTGCGGTTAATCCGTCTCTCGGATGGGACGAATGCGCCAACCTGATCGCCGAATCCTGCGATCGAATTGACGAACCTAACGCCGAATACGATGACGACGGTCACAGTTTTCTGTACGGCTATGGACGCGCCAACGCGCGCAGGGCGGTCGAGGCGGCGCTCAACGCCCCTTGAATCTGGCGCTGCGTTTTTCCGCGAATGCGGCAGTGCCTTCGGCGAGGTCCTCGGAAAAGGCGAGGTTGTGAAAACTCATTGATTCGAGTTTGAGCGCTTCGTCCATGGTGAGGCCGTGAACGCGGTACATCGTGTCTTTCGCAAGCTGCTGGGCCAGCGGCGCCTTGGAGGCGAGGGTGTGGGCCCACTGAATCGCCGCGTCGAGCACCGGCTGGTCTTCGACAACGCGATTGACCAGACCAATTCGCGCTGCGTGCTGTGCGTCGAAGAGATCACCCGTCAACACGAATTCCATCGCGTTACCCAGACCAACAATTTCTTTAAGGCGCACAAGCGCGCCGTCACACGCATGAAAACCCCAGTTCACATCCTGGAGTCCGAACCGGGCGTTGGGTGAGCACAGTCGCAGATCGCACGCGAGGGCGATTTCGAAGCCGCCTGATATCGCGTATCCGTTAACTGCGCCAATGATTGGCTTGTTTATTTTGAGACCGCGCGTGATGCCGCCAAGTCCGTATCCGTCAGTGAACTTTCTGCGGAACTCAGGCGCGCTGTGTTTCGCGAAGGCCATCGTGTAGGTCTTCAGGTCGGCGCCGGCGCAAAACGCCTGGTCACCAGCGCCTGTCAATACCGCGACGCGCGCTTCGTCATTGTCGGCAAATGCTTCCAGTGCCTCGATCAGACTGTCGTTGGCGGCGAAGTCCAGAGAGTTCATCTTACGCGCACGGTTTATGGTGATGATCTGGACGTGGCCGTCCAGCTGACTGATGACGTCGCTCACGATATCAAATGGCCTCTATTCAGGTTTGGTTTACAAGAGCTTGCTCTCGCTCTCGAAGTTCGCGCTTGAGTACCTTGCCGTAGTTGTTCTTGGGCAGCTCTTCGACAAAGCGCCAGGTTTTTGGTCTTTTAAATCGCGCCATGTGCTCAAGACAAAAATCGTTCAGCTCGTCCTGGCCCACGCCGTCGCCACGACAGACTACGTAGGCGACTACGGTTTCGCCCCATTCACGATCGGGCGTTCCGATGACGGAGATTTCAGACACATCAGGGTGGCGCAACAGAACTTCCTCGATTTCTCTTGGGTAGATGTTGGTGCCTCCCGAGATAATCATGTCCTTGGAGCGGTCTTTCAGCGTCAGGAAGCCATCGGCATCAAAGCTGCCGACGTCCCCGGTATGCAGCCAGCCATCGCGAAGCGCGTCGGCAGTTGCCTGCGGGTTGTCCCAGTAGCCGAGCATCACGGCATCACCGCGAACCACAATTTCACCAATCTCACCTGCGGGCAGTTCGTTGCCGTCCTCGTCCACCACCTGCACGTCGACCGCGCTCTGGGCCATGCCGGCTGATGCCAACCGTTCGAGATATCTTGGATGATCGAAGTCGCCGTGGGCGGCTACCGACAGTCCCGTAATGCACATCGGACTTTCGCCCTGTCCATAGAGCTGGCCAAGCTTGGGGCCGAAGCGGGCGATTGCACTCTGGCAGTCTTCGAGATACATCGGACCGCCTCCATAAATAATCGCTTTGAGATTGTTCGTGTCAACGTCGAGAGGGTGATCAATCAGACGTTTGACCATGGTTGGTGCCGCGAACATGGAGCAGTGCGGCCAGGCTTTGATCAGTTCAAAGATTTCACCTGGCTCGAATCCGCCGCTTTCCGGAATGACGTAACACGAGCCGGCGCTGACGTGGGGCAGGCCGTAACAGCCGGATCCATGACTGATCGGCGCTGGATGCAGGATCGCGTTCCATGGCGCGCCCTGATCGATGTCGGCAAAGTAGCACCAGATCATCGCCATCAGGTTCCGGTGCGACAGCGTGGCGCCTTTGGGACGTCCGGTTGTGCCGCTGGTATAAAACAGCCACGCGGGATCATCCGGTGCACGGTACTGCTGCGCCATCGGTTCTGCGCTCACCAGTTTGCGGTACTCGGGGGATCCGACCTCGACAACGGCCATTGTCTGGGGCAGCGACAGGCTGCCGACAACGTCGTACAGGTCGGGCGTTGCAAAACACAACGAGGTGCCGCTGTTCTCAAGAATGAACTGAAACTCGCTGGCGTGAAGCTTTGCGTTGATCGGTACCGCGATCAGGCCGGCGTGCCAGCACGCATATTTCAGCTCGAGATATTCCGGGCAGTTTTTCAGAACGAGCCCGACCCGGTCGCCCGGGTTGAGGTTGAATGTGTTGCGCATCGCTGCCGCAAGACGAGCAACACGCTCGGCTACTTCGGCATA
The DNA here is from genome assembly GCA_938034705.1 of uncultured Gammaproteobacteria bacterium. GTDB lineage: Bacteria > Pseudomonadota > Gammaproteobacteria > Arenicellales > CALHMG01 > CALHMG01. Next base: position 28,028 of record CALHMG010000199.1, on the reverse strand, counting down.
GTTCCAGAGCACGGTCGATCCGACGGCAACGGCAGGTCGCTCGGACATGGCACGCCCGGCGCGTGTGATATGGCTCGCGAGATTCATGGTCTGGACTCTATAGATGGATTATGACGGCGACCCGTCGATTAGCTTCACAGAAGGTGTGTGGGTTCTTCTTCACGCAATTTGCGGGAACTGCATGACGAGCACCTGAACACCTGTGTCACCGCCGGCGATGTTGATCGGCGCTTCGTCTTCGGTCACAAACCAGATTGACAGACGATCGTAACGTTTGCCCTGTCGTTCAAGTTGACCCGCAAGGACGAGCCAGTACTGGCCGCCGGACTCTGCAGGATCAAGAGCCTGAGTCGACTGGCCGGGAGGTACGCTGTAGATCAGGGCCTGCATGGCATCGGACTCTGGCGCGATGATGGTATCCACCGTGACCTGATCGAGCGCCGCGAGTTCGTCGACACTTAACTCGGCAACGTTCGCCGCAAGTCCGTGGCGCTGCCGGCCACGCTGTAATTTGTCGCGCATTGCCGGCATGTATTTCGCGCCCGGATCCCAGCGCTGACGCAGCGTGAAGTAGCGGATGCCGTCACTGCCTGCCGTGATGGGTCCGTAGGGCGTATGCGCGCCGGCGTAGTGAACACCGATCGGGGTCGCGGCTTTCTTGCCCATGGAGCCGCCGCCATCCACAAATACCTGAAACTGATTGTGTTCGTGAAAATGAGGTTTGGTTATGGCATCTGACGGCTGATCGACCAGAAAGCCCTGGGGCTGCCCGTTGTCATTCGCCTCGTTGCCGTCCACGTACGTGCCGCGAACCGGTGCGGCTCCAACATACTCTCTCAGAAAGTAATCACGTCCGTTAACGTGAACGGTACGGGCACGTTCGGTTGCTTCATCAAAAGTGGCGGCGTAGATCACAGCTTACTCCCGAGTGGTGCATTGACTGATCAAATCAGTAAGAACGTGGCATCCCCAGCACATGCTGTGCGATGAAGTTGAGAACCATGTTCGACGAGACGGGCGCGGTTCTGAACAGCCGCGCTTCGCGCCATTTGCGTTCAATATCGTATTCCCGAGCGAACGCAAAGCCGCCGAAGGTATCCATGCACGCCTCGCCCGCGTCCCAGCAGGCTTCGGCCGACAGGTACTTCGCCATGTTGGCTTCGGCGCCGCAAGGTTCGCCCGCGGCAAACAACGCGGTCGCCTTTCGAACCATCAGGTCCGCGGCTTCAAGATGTGCCGATGCTTTGGCAATGGGAAACTGGATGCCCTGGTTCTGGCCTATGGGTCGCCCGAAGATCTCACGCTCGCCTGCGTAGGTGACCGCTTTGTCGATGAAGTAACGCCCGTGACCAATCGCCTCTGCGGCGATCAGACACCGCTCAGCATTCATCCCGTCAAGAATGTAGCGGAACCCGCGACCCTCCTCGCCAATCAGCGAGCTGTGAGGAATTTTAAGATTGTCGAAAAAGACCTGAGCCGTGTTGTGGTTGATCATTGCGTCGATCGGCGCAATCTCCAGCCCGTTGTCTTTGGCATCTCGCATGTCAACGAGGAATACGCTCAGGCCGTCCGTACGCTTCTTGACCTGGTCGACCGGCGTGGTGCGGGCAAGCAGCAACATGAGATCTGAGTGTGCGACGCGACTGGTCCATATCTTCTGGCCGTTGACGATGTATCCATCGTCGGCCTTCTCCGCGCGCGTTCGAAGCTGGGTTGTGTCGGTGCCGGTGTTGGGTTCAGTGACGCCAAAGGCCTGCAGCCTGAGTTCGCCGGTGGCGATTTTGGGCAGGAACTCGCGTTTTTGTTCTTCGCTGCCGTGTCGCAGCAGCGTGCCCATGATGTACATCTGCGCGTGGCAGGCGCCGCCCGTGGCCTGCGTCGAGTGGATGGTTTCAAGTATCACTGCGCCCGCACGAAGCGGCAGCCCGGCGCCACCGTATTCCTCCGGGATTAACGCGCCCAGCCAGCCATCGCGCGTCAGCGCTTCTACAAACTCCGTAGGGTAGCTGGCGCTGTGGTCCTGCTTCTCAAGATTGATCCAGTAGCTTGATGGAAAATCGTCGCAGAGTTTCTTTACGGCCTCTCGAATCTCGGGGTAGTCGGACCCCAGAGACATTTCGACGTTTACTTCTGACATGTCATTCACGTTCGACTGATCCTTGACGCTATGGGTTTATGCCGCCTGACTGGCGGTGCGAAAACCTTTGGGTGCCCCGGCCTTGGCGTACATGCCGTAAAGGGGCTCGTCCGGCAGATTGCGCGCGACGATTTCGCGAATCGCAACCAGTTGATCAAGATCTACACCGGTTCGAAGTCCAGCCCCTTCAAGCAGGAATACCAGATCGTCCATCACGATATTGCCCGATGCGTTAGGCGCATAGGGGCAACCGCCCAGTCCGGCGAGAGAGGCGTCGAATCGACGAATACCGGCTTCAAGGGCGGCAAAGACGTTGGCCATGCCAAGTCCACGTGTGTCGTGAAAGTGATTGGCAATAGGCACCTGGCTACCAAACTCCTGAACAAATTCACTCATCACCGCTTTGACTTCAGCAGGGTTGCCGTAGCCAACCGTGTCGGCAACAACCAGTTCATCGACGCCGGCCTTGATGAACTTTTCGCCGAGTTCCAGCGCGGCTTTGGGGTCTACGCGTCCTTCGATCGTGCAGCCGAACGTTGTTGCGAGCCCAACGGCGAGAATGGGGCGCTGATCCTCTGGCAGCTCGTTGCGTTCAGCAACGATCGTTTCAAAGTCGGCAACCGATTCGTCAGGGGTGCGACGGACGTTGGACTGATTGTGCGAAACGCTTACCGACGTGACGTAGTTGAGTTTCTGAATACCGAGTTTGAAACCGGTCTGTGCGCCACGCAGGTTCGGAGTCAGGGCTGAAATCAGCGTACCGCTGGTTTTCAGCGCGCCCTCGACAACATCGGCCGCGTCGGCAAACTGGGGCAGGAGTTTTGGCGGCACAAATGAACAGACCTCGACTTCCGGCATGCCACAGGCAACCTCGGCCTGAATCCAGGCCAATTTTTCATCGGTCGGAAAAATCGTCTGCAGAATCTGCAGTCCATCGCGAAGACCGACTTCACGACATTCGACATCGATATTCGGGGTGGAGAAAGTGTTTTGCAGATCGGTCATCGGAATACTCCGCTTAAGTGTTGGTTATTCGCCTTTGAAATTCGCTTTGCGCTTTTCATTGAAAGCCAGAACGCCTTCGAGTCGGTCGGAGGTCGGTACCATTCTATTGTACGCCTCAATCTCGAAGTTATAGCCGTTCTTCAGATCGACCTGGGTTGCTACGTTCATCGACTTCTTGGCCTGGCGAATCGAGATCGGTGCATTTCCGGCAATCCGCCTGGCGGTTGCAAGCGATTCGTCCATCAGTACGTCAGGTTCGCAGACCTTGTTCAACATACCCCAGTCGGCGGCTTCGTCTGCACCAAATGGTGCACCGGTCAGGATAATTTCCTTGGCGCGCCTGACACCGACAGCACGCGGAAGATTCTGGGTACCCGCGGCGCCCGGCATGATCCCGAGGGTGACCTCGGTCAGGGCAAAGCGTGCGTTCGTGGAGCCATAGGCGAAATCACAGGCGAGCACCATCTCGGTTCCGCCACCATACGCGGCGCCGTTGACCGCCGCGATGATGGGAACCGGGCAGTCCATCTGATTCATCACCATCTGTTCGAACAAGGCATGCTGTCGCTGCCAGGTTGCGTCGGTCATCCCGTTTCTTTCCTTGAGGTCTCCGCCTGCGCAAAACGCGCGTTCACCACGACCGGTAAGTATGATGCATCGCCAGTCTTCCTGATCCATATAAAGGTGCTGATAGACTTCGCGAAGATCAAAACCCATCTGCGTATTCATCGCATTGGCAGCGTCCGGACGATCGAGAATGATCGACAGGATGTGGTCGTCGGCCTGTTCCAGTGTCACGGTTTCGTATTTATTGTCGAGAAGTGCCATGAGTGTTTTGTCCTTGGAAAGAAGTTAATTCGATTCTGGCCAGCTAAGGTTGCCACTACCGGCACCATAAACAAGATCGACCGGCATCAATCGTCAGAATGTTTCGGGATGGCTGAAGTTGACAATGACCGATCATAAAGTGATACCGCGTCTTCCGCTGAACGAACCGAAAACGATTCGTGGCAACACTTGAGGGGTTTACGTCAGCACATCTTTAGAACCGAGTCGTGTGCGTGCTGTCACGAAAGTGAACATTTGCCGTTAACGGGTTTAAGCAGATTCGGCGCTGCACAACCTGACGGCGTCGTGAGACTCGTCCTCAACGCGTCGATCGCCCGGACGTGCTGGAGTTTACACAGCGGAATCGACTGCTTTACACTGCCGCGCCTGCGCACCTGACCGCCGCCGCCGGGAGGCTCATGGCCGCTATCCGCTTCAAGATCACCGATGTCTGGCGAAGTTTTCGTGCAGAGGACAGCCCGCTGCTGGCGGACTTCAACACCCGCTACAACACGATTGAATCGGATTCGCCGGACGTTGTTTTTTTCAGCGTCTATGGTGATGACCATCTGAATTATCCCGCGGCGCGCAAGGTGTTCTTCAGTCACGAGGCCGTCTATCCGGATTTCAGGTACTGCGATTACGCGGCTTCTTTTTACTACCCGGCGCAAACATCGCGACACCTGTACTGGCCGAACTACCTGGCCCGCTTCGGATATGCCGCGATTGACACAATTGCAACGCGCCATGTTGATGTGCCGGATCTTGAGTACCGTCGACATGATGCACAGTGCACGTTTGTCGCATCGAACAACACGGCACGGGTACGCCGATCGCTCTTCAATGCTTTGTCTTCGCGAGTACAGGTACTCAGTGGAGGCAGGTTCGCCAATAACATCGGCGGGCCTTTGCCTGGCGATGACGACTACAGCAGCTTTTTCGAATTTGTAGGTCGTGGGCGATTCAATCTGGCGTGCGAGAATTCTCGCGCACCCGGCTACGTAACCGAAAAAATTGTTGCCGCACTCATCGCCGGAACCGTGCCGATTTTCTGGGGCGATGACTACGTCAGTGAACTGTTCAACCCGCGCTGTTTTCTCAACCTCGATGATTTCACCGACCCGGACGCCCTGGTTGATCGTGTCATCGAGATTGATGGTGATGTCGAAGCCTGGCTCGACATGCGTCGCCAGCCGGTTTTTGTCGATGGGATAATTCCTGAGTCGCTACGCCTGGAAACGCTGCAGGCATTCGTTGACGCGGTAGTCGATGATGCACACCGCGATGAACCACGACTCGACATGAGTGACGCGGAAGTTGGTGCACTGAAAGGTTCCCATCGACGCCACCTGCTCGCGCCGATGAGCGATGTGGAGCAGTCCGCTTTTGACCAGGCGCGCAAGGATTTTCGCGCACGGGGACTGATGTAGGGCGTTGCGGTCCCAGGCGAAACGCGCGTCTAGCTGAAAGGCCCGAGCAGTTCGTCAGTATGTTCGCCAAGTTTTGGCGCGAGGCGTTCGATTTTGGGTCGCTCGCCGTCTGTAGACATCGGCAGTGCCGATAGTGATACGCCTTCCTCAACTTCCTGAATCAGGCCAAGTGCCCGGGTTTGTTCGTGAGCGACGACCTCCGCAAGATCCTGAATTGGCGCATTGGGTACGCCCGCCGCATCAAACAGCTCGCTCCAGTGCGCTCGGGGCTGGTGCTTCAATACATCGGTGAGCATGTCCACTATCAGCTCTCTATGTTCAATACGTGCCGGGTTCGTCGCAAATCGTTCGTCCAGGGCCCAGTCGGGTTTGCCGATGGATTCGCATATCTTTGCAAACAGTCGATCGTTACCGCCGCCAATGATGAGATAGCCGTCGGCACATTCAAAAGCCTGATACGGAACAATACCCGCCACACCTGATCCCCAGCCCTCTGGCACGACACCGCCGTTCAACATCGATGATGAGACAATCTGGGACCAGCCAACCGACGTCTCAAACAGCGCGGTATCGACCACCGCGCCGACACCGGTCACGTCGCGGCGATGCAGCGCGCCGAGCACTCCGATAACGCACCACATGCCGGTGCCCTGATCGACCGCGGAAAAGCCTGTCCTTACCGGCGGTTGTCCGGCGTGACCCGTAATGCTCATCATGCCGCCGAAGGCCTGCATCAGGGGGTCGTATCCGGGTCGCTGATTCAACGGCCCGGTTCGACCGAAAGCGCCAATATTGCAGTAAATCAGTCGCGGGTTTTCCTCACGCAACGTTGCCGCGTCCAGGCCCAGCTTTTCGACGCGCCCTGGCTTGTGATTTTGAATCACCACGTCGACTTCGCTGGATATGAATCGTTTCAGACGGTCAATTTCATCGGGATTCTTGAGGTCGACCGTTACCGATTTTTTGTCAGTGTTGACAGAGTGAAACCAGAAGCTGGCATCGTCAGAGTGGTAGTCGGATCCCCAGGTTCGGGCATCGTCGCCGGTTTCAGGTCGTTCTACCTTGATGACTTCGGCGCCCATTGCGCCCAGTATCCATGCGCCGTAAGGGGCGGCGATGCTGGTTCCCAGTTCAACGATCCGGATGCCTTTGAGCGTTTGGGTCATAGTTGTTTATTCAGTCAGTCGTTTTATTGTTCGGGCGTTGGGGTAATCTTCGTTTCAGTCTTGACCTGAAGAAACACAACGCTTGTCATTGCGCACCCCAACAAACTCCCGCCTGTTTTCGTCGATCACCGGCGTCGGCTTGCTGGTTGGCGCGATTTTGTTGCTCACGTTTTCGTTCAGCGAAGCGATTCATTCCGGTGCCGCCCACGGCGTGAAGCAACTGCCGGAACACCAGATCGAAACGGTGGGGTACTCGCTGCAGCACTTTGCTACGGACCCCAAGGGTAACGTCATCGGCGCCAGCGCCAGCTCGCTATTTCGTATCACGGAGAAAGACGGCCGACCGCAGCTGGTTCATCGATTTGGCGAACGGATCAACTCGGTTCATGTGATGAACAATGGCGCGATCGTGGTCGCGACAGACAAGGACCACTGGGATCCGGCGCGGCCCAGCCTGATTTACATTTCGACCGACGAGGGTCGGATTTTCAAACTTGTGAAAGTCATTAACGGCGGCAGCGCTTTATGGTGGTCGATTGCCTCGGACGAAGCGGGACGTCTGTTCGTCGGCGAGTATGGACCACGCGAAAATGGGCATTCCAAATCGGTTCACATGACCGCGGATCTTGGGTTGACCTGGTCAATCGTGTTTTCGGCACCTGACAACGACAAATCCCATATTCACCGGGTCGCCGTTGACCCCTACACGAACGACGTGTGGGTCACGGTTGGAGACGGCGTCCGCAACCGGGGTGCCTGGCGTTCGCGCGATTCGGGCGCGACCTTTACCAAGGTACTCGATACCCAGGCGACCGCGATCGCCTTTACGGATGAACACATATTTTTTGGCGAAGATCGACGTCAGCAGCCGGGAATCACCCGTCTGAGTCGTGATACCGGCAAGACCCGGATGGTGCTCGATCTCGCTGGAGACTTTGACACCGCCGGAAGCGTTTACTCGCTGGCCTTCAGCGCCAGCGGTGCGCTTTATGCGTCGAACATGAAATACCCCAACGACGACCATACGTCTTCGCTGTGGCGCTGGGGCCCGCAAGGCTGGGTTGCGATCGTCAACGCACCGGAGCGACCTGGCGGCGGCGCCGGTTTCGAGAGTATTGGCGGGCCGGATCGTTTTGGATACATGTACGTTCGGGGCTATCGAATTTTTGATCCTCAGGTGCGTTAGCATCGGTGTGTGCGCTGCACGGCGCTACCGTTATCAAACTTTCCCGGAGTCAGAAAAAATTATGGATGGTCAATCCAGACTTAACGAACACGGTCAGCCGGTTGGACTCGACGTCGCTGACTGGGTGCCCTGTGCCCGCCCTTCGCGAACGCCGATGCAGGGACGGTTTTGTCGCGTTGAGCCCCTTGACGGCGCGGTTCACGCCGAGGCCCTTTATGAAGCGAACAGTCTCGATCGCGATGGCGCCAACTGGACCTACCTTGGATATGAGCCGTTCAAATCGTTGAGTGAATACAGGGCTTGGATTGAAAAGGACTGCACCGGGCAGGATCCGTTTTTTCACGCGATCGTCGACAGCACGACCGACAGGGCGGTTGGCGTTGCAAGCCTGATGAGAATCGTTCCCGGCAACGGGTGCATCGAGGTTGGCAATATCAACTATTCGCCAAAACTGCAGCAACAACCGGCCGCAACGGAGGCCATGTACCTGCTGATGTCGCGGGTGTTTGATGAACTGGGTTACCGGCGTTATGAGTGGAAGTGTGACTCACTTAATGGACCATCCCGGGCGGCGGCGAATAGACTCGGGTTCACTTTTGAGGGCATTTTCAGGCAGGCGCTGGTTTACAAGGGGCGCAATCGTGACACGGCCTGGTTCTCGATCGTCGACCACGAGTGGCCGGCTATCCAGCGTGCCTTCAAGGGATGGCTCGATACCTCTAACTTTGACAGTGAGGGCCGCCAGCGGGAGTCTCTTGGCCAGTTTATGGCTCGCGAACGATCGGCCACATAAACCCGCATTCGATCCGCCACAGTAAATTGACAGCTGGAACGTTCAGGAATACCGATGTTTAAAAATTTTCTTACAGGCCTTTTGACAGCAATCGTTGGAATTGCAGTTTTTGTCGCGGTCGGCGGACACGGGCTCTTTGCATCCCACGACATGTCGATGATGGGAATGAAAGGAATGAAGGGCGACGCCATGGCCGGCATGAACCACAGTGCGATGAACATGCAGCAGGATCAGCCAAAGCCCGTCGACGACGATGGCGAGGGTTCGCAACCGCTGCGGGTATCACGCCAAAGTGACGTCGAGAAAGCGCAGGAGGCCGAACGTATCAGCAAGATGATCGCCGAGCGAAACAAGAACCACGATCCTGCAGCGACGGGAGCGGGCGCGCACAGTCACGGCAGTGGTGCGATGACCTCGGGCGAAATGAATCTGGGTGGTCAGGACGCGCCAAACCACGCGCAGATGCACGCCCGTAAAGTTGATGTCAGCGCGATGGACCCTCAGCCAGATCTCGAGATATCGGTGGTGCGTGATCCGCACGGTGGCTGGAATCTGACGGTGAAGCCCATCAACTTCAAATTCGCGCCGGAGCACGTCAACGGCAAGCATCAGCACGGTGAAGGGCACGCGCATCTTTACGTTAACCAGAAAAAAATTGCGCGACTGTATGGCACCGATTTTCATATCCCAGCGCTACGCTCGGGCAACAACGTAGTGCGTGTTTCATTGAGCACTAACGATCACCAGACCTATGCCCTCGGTGACAAACCGATCGAACGAGTGGTGTCTATCACCGAACGGTGATTGTCGAATTAGCTGGATTTTGTTGCGGGCGACTTCTTTCGAGTCGCCCGTTTTTTGCTGGCGGTTCGACTTGAAACTTTACGGGGTGTCGTTTTCGTTTTTCGGGTGACTGTTTTTTTCGACGTCGCTTGTTTTTTCTTTCGGGTTTTACCGGTTTCGGATCGGGTGGTGCCTTTTTTCTTGCGCTTGCTGGAGGAGTTTTGCGGTGAGTCTGCAGTTTTTCGGTAGATGATGGCGTTGCCCTGTTTACCAGTCATTTCGATAGCCCCGCTGCCCCGAAGACAGTAAGCCGCCTGTTGCGCGGTTCGCCGATTCCACCCCGAGACTTTCGCAATATCCGCCGTCGTAAATTCCACCGGCAGGTCCGAACCGATCAGGCTGAAAAGATCGGCCGAGGACCGAATGATCATTCGGTCGAGTACATCCAGAAGACGGCGTTCCTGAACCACCCAGCCTTTGCGCCGCCAGGCCTTCTTGGGATCGTGATACCGAATTTCGTCTTCCTGTACCAGAATCAATTCGATCTCTAGATTAGGATGATCAATGAGATCGGGGACACTCACAAGCTCACTGAAAATGGCCTCGAGCCCCTGGCGTTTTGGGGATTTACGGCGCGTGTCGGTCTCTTTTTTGTTGCGAGCGAGTTTTACGATCCAGCGTTCGTGCGCGATGGGGTGTATGAGTTTGATCTTGCGGGTTGCGAGCAGCGCATGCAGTTTGGCTTTCATCGAGCCAAAGCTGCGAGTCTGAATTTCAACAATCAGATCACCGCGGAGAATATCGACAACGAAGCGATCCACCCGGACTTCAAAACGATCGCCGGGTTCTGAAACAAGTTCTTTCAACGAAGCATGAAGATGGGCTTCGTTCAGGGTGCCAATGTGTGGGTCTGCGGCCATCAGGTCGATGTCATCAAAACGGTATGCGTTACTATGCTTGACCCGCCCAACAAGATCACGCGATCACCGACAGACGAATGAAACTAAGCCACTGCATTGTTGCGCTGTCTGTATGGCTGGTGTCGGTTTGTGCACCAGCGGGTGCGTGGGCCGCCAGATTTGTTGATATCGAAGCCGGAGCACGACACACCTGTGGTCTCACGGATACCGGGCGCGTCTACTGCTGGGGGCGCGAGGTGATGTCCAATGGTCGATACCCGCTGGTTGCGAGTGAGACGTATCGCGAATTTGACGCGGCCAGAATCGCCAGAGGAACCCATCAGGGCTTTGCGATGGACGCGAACGGCAAGGCAATTTGCTGGGGCGAAAACGATGCCGATCAGTGCGCAATAGTTCCCGAGAAAATGCTCGCGATATCGGGGGCTGACCGTCACGCGTGCGGGGTGAACCTGCGAGAAGCAATTTACTGCTGGGGTTCAGATGACCATATGAACCTGTCTTCGTTTAATGGTGGTACCTACGCAGCCGTGGCGTCGGGATATTTCCATACCTGCGGTCTTGGCGTAGACGGGAAGGTGACATGTGCAGGTTGCGAACGTGGCAGCGCCGAACGCGATATCGATGCAGGTCAGTGTGATGTACCCGAGCACACCGCTATCGTCGCCGTTACGGCCGGTCGGTTGCACACCTGCATGCTGGATGAAAACGGGCAGGTGGTGTGCTTTGGCGCGTCGCGATTCGGTCAGACCGCAGTTCCCGAAAGCGTGACGTTCTCGCAGGTCGCGGCAGGGTCAATGCACACCTGCGGCATTGAAAAGGGAAGCGGTCGTTTGTACTGCTGGGGTCGAGATAAAGAAGGTCAAAGCCAGGCGCCTGACGGCGTGTTCACTGATGTGACCGCGGGTTTCAAGATGAGCTGTGGCCTGCGCGAATCAGGCGAGGTCGTGTGCTGGGGTGAAGACAGCGAAGGTTTTCTGTCCGCGCCCGGGCTCTCGACGATTCGTTAGCGTCGATGACGGGAAGCGTCCTGCGTTCACGCTGTCCATTTCCAGTGCACCAACTGATCCCGGGATTGGCCTGATATGACGACCTGCGCTGTACATCTGGTCGTACCCGTCAAAGATCCGGGCATGGCCAAGCAGCGTCTGGGGGAAGTGCTTGATGCCGGACTGCGCGAATCTCTTTTTCGGGCGATGGTGGCAGACACTTTCCGTGCGATAGGGCGAGCGCAACGGCTTGATTCGGTTTCTGTGGTGACCCGGGATCCGGATGTCGTCAGTCAGGCCCGTGGTTACGGATTTAACATCATCGACGAGCCCGGGAACCTGGGCCATACGGGCGCCGTCGACCGGGGTTTTGCTGCACTTTGTGCCAGTGGAGCGCCAGCGGCAATGACGCTGCCGGCCGACATGCCCTGTGTTACCGGTGAGGACATCGACACGCTCGTTGCGCGTTTTGCGTCGCTGCAGTCTTCAACGGGTTGCGTGCTCGTGCCCGCGGCAGATTTTGCGGGTACCAATGCTGCGATTCTGGCACCGCCGGATCTGTTTCAGTTCAGATTTGGCAGCGATAGTTTTTATCCACATGTCGATGCCGCGAAGCGAGCGGGCGTAAATCCGATGGTGGTCGAAAACGATAACATTGCGCTTGATGTAGATACGCCAGATGACCTGGGACGTCTGTCTGGCAGGCAATGTGGCGAACAGACAGCGGTGTGGCTTCAAGCGCATCCGGAAATATTCGGGAACTGAAAAATCCCGGTTGCGATAATCCTGAAGTGAATTGAAAGTATGCAAAACCAGATAGCAGTAATTGGCGGCACCGGCGCACTGGGAAGTGCCCTGGCGGGACGTTGGTCAAAGGCCGGGCTGAACGTCATCATCGGTTCAAGAACCGAGCAACGTGCGGCTGAAGTCGCGCAGTCGATGCCGGGAGTGTCCGGCATGGATAATGCAGGCGCCGCTGCGGCAGCAGATATTGTTGTGCTCACCGTGCCTTTTTCCAGTCAGGAACAAACGCTTGAGTCGATTCGCGGCAGCCTGGCGGGCAAGCTCTTGATTGATACGACGGTGCCTCTGGTTCCGCCCAGAGTTGCGGTCGTTCAACTGCCAGACGCCGGCAGTGCTGCCGTCAGCGCGCAGCAAATCGTTGGCGACGCTGTGCAGGTGACGTCCGCGTTTCATACCGTTGCGGCCGCCAAGCTTGCACAGGACGGCCCGGTTGACGGTGACGTTCTGGTGTTTGGCGACAAGCTTAAGGATCGGGTAACAACTATTGAGCTTGTGGAGGCTGCCGGACTCAAAGGCGTTCATGGCGGGGCACTTGCAAACTCCGCTGCAGCCGAGGCGATGACGTCGGTGCTCATTTCGATCAACAAGCGCTACGGGTCGGCCGGCTCCGCGCTGCGTATCACTGGAATTGATCAGTGACGTTTTAAGGCGATCAAATCACGATACAATCACGGCAGTTTCCGTGACTACCCAACCGAAATGTCTTGAGTAAATCCCAGAGTCTTCCCATCATTCTCGAGCAGGCCGCCCGCGGCCGGCGCATCGACGATCAGGCTGCCAAAAAGCTGGTGGGGATAGGCACGTCGAACATTCTTCGTGCAGCCGCGAGGCGACGTCGGGACACCGCTTTTGGCCGGGCCGTAACCTGGTCACCCAAGGTTTTCATACCGCTCACGGTGCTGTGCCGGGATGTCTGTCACTACTGCACTTTTGCCAAAACGCCCAGACAGGTCCCGGCGCCGTATCTGGACGATTTCGCGGTGCTCGACATCGCGAGACGTGGCGCCGCGGCCGGTGTCACCGAAGCACTGTTTACGCTTGGGGACAAGCCGGAGCTCAGATATCGCGTCGCAAGAGAGTGGCTCGATGAGCGCGGATTCGCCAGCACCGTCGAGTATGTAGCACATAGCGCACGGCTGGTGTTTGAAGAGACCGGTCTGCTGCCTCATCTGAACCCGGGGGTGCTGACAGCCGAAGACTACGAACGTCTGAAACCGGTGTCCGTTTCGATGGGATTGATGCTGGAGAACATCTCGCCACGACTCTGTCGCCATGGTGGTGCCCACTTTGGCTCACCCGACAAGGACCCGGAACTGCGGATGCAATCGATCGACGCCGCGGGTGAGGCCCGGGTACCGTTCACCAGCGGCATCCTGATCGGGATTGGCGAGACGCGAATGGAGCGGGTCGAGTCGCTGCTTGCGTTGCGTGACTCACACGAGCGCCACGGTCACATTCAGGAGGTGATCGTCCAGAATTTTCGCGCCAAGGCCGATACCAGAATGGCGACCGCACCAGAACCGGATCTCGAGGACCATCTCTGGTCGATAGCGGTGGCACGGCTGATCATGCCGACAGACGTCAGCGTTCAGGCACCGCCCAATCTCGCCGAAGACGATGATGAGGCATTGAGTGCCCTGATCGATGCTGGCATCAACGACTTTGGCGGTGTGTCGCCGGTGACGCCCGATCACGTCAATCCGGAATCACCGTGGCCGCACCAGAGCAAGCTCGAGAAAGCCGCCGAACGTAACGGGTCGGCACTGGCAGCCCGTCTCGCGATTTATCCGGGATGGCAGACGCCGCCGGCACCTGCAGCAAAGAAGCCGAGATCAACAAAGTCCTGGCTGACGCCCGAAATGCAGACCGCCGTCACGCGCATGGCCGACGCGCAGGGTCTCGCCCGGGATGATGACTGGAGCGCTGGCGCTTCGGTTAATCCCCCCGCCCACACGCTGTCGCTGCTGCGGTCTCGCCACGTCGGCACCGTTCCCGAGTCGATCAAGCAGTCTCTTAATGCCGCTGCCGACGGTGCGGCACTTGATGTCAGAGCGATCAGCGATCTTTTAAAGGCGCGCGGTAACGCCTTCAGTGCAGTTTGCGAGGCTGCGGATAGCGTTCGGCGCCAGCAAAATGGCGACGAGGTCAGCTACGTCGTAAACCGAAATATCAATTACACCAACATCTGCGCCTACAAATGCCGATTCTGTGCGTTTTCCAAAGGCAGTGCCGCTGACGATCTTCGTGGCAAGCCCTATGTGCTCGATCTGGATGAGATTGGCAGTCGGGTCGCACAGGCCTGGTCACGCGGCGCCACCGAAGTGTGCCTCCAGGGCGGCATTCATCCGGCCTATACGGGTGACACCTACATCGACATCGTCAAGACCGCTAAGGCTGCGGCACCCGACATTCATATTCACGCGTTTACTCCGCTGGAAATTGTTCAGGGTGCCAGCACGCTGAACTTGCCCGTGCGCGAATATCTTGAAAGGCTCGTCGAAGCCGGGCTTGGATCGTTGCCCGGTACGTCCGCAGAAATTCTTGTCGACAGTGTTCGCAAAATTATCTGCCCGGACAAGCTCACGTCGACCCAGTGGGTTGACGTGATGAAAAGCGCACATTCGCTTCATCTGCACAGCACGGCGACCATCATGTTCGGGCATGTTGAATCCCCTGAAGATCAGGCACGGCATCTGCTTGTCGTGCGGGAACTCGCAGAGGTGACAAGAGGAATCACCGAACTGGTCCCGTTGCCGTTCGTGCACATGGAAGCACCCATGTTCAGGCGTGGCGAATCCAGAGCCGGCCCGACTTTCCGGGAAGCGGTGCTGATGCACGCGGTAGGGCGTCTTGCGCTGAATCCGGTTGTCGAAAATATCCAGGCCTCCTGGGTAAAGCTTGGAGCTGCCGGCGCTGGCGCCATGCTCGACGCCGGAGCGAATGATCTCGGCGGGGTCCTGATGGACGAATCAATAACTCGGGCGGCTGGCGCAGCGCACGGCCAGCAGCTGACGCCGGTCGAGATGCACAAGCTGATCGACAAGGCCGGTCGTCGACCCCGACAGCGTACGACGCTGTACAAAGATGCGCCTGAAGAGCGCGTGGAAGTCGCGCGCGAATCTTTCTCCCAGGCCCAGCCTGTCACCCCATTGATGGAGCCGGTTGCGCAGGTATTCACGTGAACACAAACGCGGCTGCGCAACTGGAGTTGACTGCACTTCGGGGTATTCCTCTGATCAAAGAGGGCGATAGCATCGCGGCCGCGATCAGTGAGTCTCTGCGGCAGGACAATCTTGCGCTCAAGGCCGGTGATGTCCTTGTTGTGGCTCAGAAGATTGTCTCCAAGGCGGAAGGACGAATCGTAGATCTCGCTGACGTTTCTCCATCTGAAGACGCGATAAAGTTCGCGCAGCTGACGTCAAAAGATCCGCGACTGGTTGAACTGATCCTGGCAGAAAGCACTGAAGTGATCCGGCATCGCCCGGGCGTTTTGATTGTGAGTCATCGCTCCGGTGTCGTCATGGCTAACGCCGGTATCGATCGCTCTAACGTCTCTGCGGATTCAACGCGCGAACGTGTGCTGCTGTTGCCAAAAGATTCCGATCTCTCGGCGGCTGGTCTCAGAGCCGATCTTGAGAGCCTGCATGCCGTCAGACTCGGAGTGATTGTGTGTGACAGCGTTGGGCGAGCGTGGCGTAACGGGACCTGTGGTCTTGCTCTGGGCGCATCGGGCCTGCGTTCACTGGATGATCTACGGGGCGCGGAAGATCTGTTTGGTCGTCCGCTGCAGGTCTCAACAGTAGGCACCGCGGATCAGATTGCAGCCGCGGCTCAACTGCTGATGGGGGAGGCGGATGAAGGTCTGCCTGCTGTTGTCGTGCGTGGCCTCGATGTCGTGTCTGATGAGAGTCAGCCCGCGACGTCGCTGGTACGCGATCCCGCGGCTGATCTGTTCAGATGAAGATACTGGCGCTGTCGGGTGGCATCGGAGGTGCAAAGCTGGCTCTCGGCCTGTACCGATCTTCGATGGTTGACTCGCTGACGGTGATAGCCAATCCCGGTGATGATTTTCAACATCTCGGTTTCACGATCTGTCCGGATCTGGACACCGTGACGTACACGCTCGCGGACGTTGTCAACGAGCAAACGGGCTGGGGGCGAAAAGACGAGACGTGGGAATACATGGAGGCGATCAAGCGAGAAGGTGGTGAAGACTGGTTTGCGCTTGGCGACAAGGATCTGGAACTTCACGCGATGCGCAAACGTCGCCTTGCTCAGGGTGACTCGCTGACAGCAGTCGCTCTGGATTTCGCGCACTCGCTTGGGATAACGGCCAGTCTTTTACCCGCGTCCAACGAGCCCGTCAGGACCGTCGTCAAGACCGCCACAGGTGACCTTGAGTTTCAGCATTACTTTGTGCGTGAACGAGCCGAGCCGGTGGTGACGGGATTTGAATTCAAAGGCGCCGAGATGGCGCAAATGACTCGGGAAGTGTCGAACGCGTTCGACGACCCTGATCTGGACCTTATCGTCATCTGTCCTTCCAACCCCTACATCAGCATTGATCCGATTCTTGCGATCCCCGGGTACCGCACGAAAATCGCCGGGGCGTCGGTGCCGGTGGTTGCGGTGTCGCCCGTGGTCGGGGGCAAGGCCGTAAAAGGCCCGACCGCGAAAATGATGTTCGAGCTCGGCGTCGAGACCTCGTGCGCCTCGGTCGCCACACACTACGCCGGTCTTATCGATGGATTCGTCATCGACGACGCGGATGCGCACATCGCCCGGACGATCGAGGTTCCGTCCATGGCGTGCAACACAATCATGACATCGCTTCGGAGCAAGCAGCAGCTGGCGCGAGATGTCATTGAGTTCGGGGTCAGCCTGGAATCCAGTTCCCTGAACTGAATGCTCCACAGAAAAGGCCCTTCGATCGAAGGGCCTTTTGCTGTGAATTTAAAGTCAGGTGTCGTCTAACGGGGGTATGTCGAGACCGGTATGGCGCTTACCGCGTTTTCGTTGCGTCCACCGCCTGGCTCGCTTGTCAATCTTCTGCGCAACCTTGTCGATGGCTGCGTAGAGATCGTGGCCTTTGGCGTTTACGTGCAACACACGACCGTTCACGGGCAGTGTTGCCTCAACCCAGCTTTCGTGGGGTTCCTGATGGAGAACGATGTTGGCGTGATGCGCGCGCGGGATATGGCGTTCGACTTTTTTGAAGCGCGTGAATACGTATTCACGGATGGCGGGGGTTATATCAAGGTGCTGTCCTGAAATCGCAAACTGCATAGATACCTCCTGTGTTTGACTGCGAAGCCAAGTTACCGACTCGAAGGAGCGAGCCAACACAACTTTTGCTTCGCTGATTTCATTGTGGCCATGACGACGTGCAGGGAGCAAGCGACACTTTGCGCTCTGTACCGCCGTGCCCCGAAAGAGGGAAAACGCATGTTTTGTACTTCTAAAAACGCCCGGTTTGCGCGCTCACTTCGGTCGTTGCGATCGCGGAACAGGCAACCGCCTGTCGGTTGCCGAGTCGCCTTGACGATACGTCTAACGACATCTACTGAGCACTATTTGCGGGGGTATTGATGTCGTTAGTCTGCAAAATTCATGCGCGAATCCAGTTAGTCCGGAAACCCTGAAACGGTGTCTGCGCCTGACGAATATCTGCGATGACCTCGGTGGGTATTCCTCGCGCGTCGGGGTCGGCATAAAAGACAGTATCGTCGCTGACCGCATCGACAAGTCCGCCATAGCGCTCGCCGATGCGTGCAGAAATTTCATCGAATGTCCCGATCGCAGCAAACAGATCGACAACATCGTCGCTGACCTCCGCCGGCATTTCCTCCCACTTGCCCTGTTTGGACATTTCATGAAGCTTCAGCCCCAGATCGAGAAGATCGTGCTGCTCGAAGACGCCATGGTAGGTGCGGGTTGAGCCATAGAACGCGATTCTCCAGCGCGCCCATTCAATTCCTTTGCGCACCGCCTCTTCGTCTTTGCCCGTCGCAAGAAAGCCACCACCGGATACTTCAAACTGTTCACGAGGCAGCCCTCCACGGGCGCGTCCGGTTTCAACTTCTTTCATCACAACGTTTTCAATATAGCGTCGCGTGTTGAATGGATGCAGTCGAACGCCGTCGCAGACTTCGCCAGCCAGGCGCAACATCGCAGGACCGAGCGCGGCAATGGTCACCGGGATTGGTCGAAGCCCCGAGACCGGCGGTCTGAAGTTAGGCGGCATCAGCGAGAGATTGTAGTGTTCGCCTTCAAATTTGAGATCACCGCCGTGCTCCCAGCAGTCCCAGACCGCGCGCATCGCATTGATGTATTCCTTGAGTCGAGGCTGGGGAGCTGACCACGGAACAGAAAATCGTCTCTCGTTGTGTCCTTTAACCTGACTGCCGATTCCGAGGCTGAGTCGACCGCCACTGGATACGTGCAGGTCCCAGGCGGTTGATGCCATGATGGTTGGACTGCGCGGAAATGCGAGGGCTATGCCGGTCGTAAGTTCGACCCGGCTTGTGCGCGTTGCGGCAACCGCAAGCGGCATGAACGGTTCATGGTTATTTTCCTGGGTCGTAACGCAATCGTAACCGGCGTTTTCGGCTTCGACAGCAAGATCACCAGACTGCTGAAGGGTGTCCTGGATGATTGACGTTACAACGCGCATTCGTGATACCAGTGTTGAAGATTACGGGAGTAGAATTGAAGCACCATGAACGAACTCGAACACCACTTCGCCCCGGTAAACGGGATGCGGATGCACTACGTTACCGCGGGTCGCGGTGACCCACTCGTTTTACTTCACGGTTATCCCCAGAGCTGGTACACGTGGCGCAAGGTTGTGCCGCTGCTTGCGGATCGATATCGCCTGATCATGCCGGATCTGCGCGGCTACGGGGACACTGACAAACCGCTGGAAGGTTATGACAAGCGAACCATGGCGGCTGACATCAGATCGCTCACCGAACACCTTGGACTGACTCACTTTGGGCTCGTTGCCCATGATCGAGGAGCGCGTGTAGCGCACCGTTATGCGCTTGATCACGGCGACACCCTGACTCGCATGATGCTCCTTGATATTGAGCCGACGCGGCACAAATTTGAAAACCTCAATCAGCAGGCGGCTTCGGGAAGCTGGCACTGGTTTTTTATTCCGGTCGCCGATCTGGGCGAGGAGATGATCAGCAACTCACTTTCAAGCTGGATTACTTCGCTGCACCGAATGTGGGCCGGTAACCCCGGCGCCATCGAGCCCGCGGCGATCGAAGAATATCTGCGAACGTTCAGAATTCCGGGAACGGTGAGGGCGACCTGTGCGGACTATCGAGCGGGTGCCACCATTGATCTTGAGCAGGATCGAGCGGACGACGCTTCAAGAATCGAGGTGCCGCTGCGCATACTCTGGGGCGGGCGCGGCAAGCGAGAAGCCTTGTGGGATTTGCTTGAGGTCTGGCGCACGAAGGCGCTGCACGTGGAAGGTCGTGGCATTGCGGAGTCGGGGCACTTCATACCTGAGGAGGTTCCGGAGATCCTGAGTGAGGAGATCGACGCGTTTTTCGGGCAGCCTCGCACAATGCTGGCGTAAAAAAGCGGCGACCGTGGTCGCCGCTACATGTCCAAACTTCCGTTCAGACTACCGTCACGGTCGAACCTGAACGAACACCGGAGTTTCTGTGACGCGAATGCCAACCGTGCCGTCGCCCGCCACGGGCAACGCGCTGTCGTAGGTCTGGGGATTCCAGCCACCGCGTTCGCCATTGGTGAGTTCGCGCAGTGTAACAGCGCTGTTCCTGACACCGACCTGGAGTCTGAAGTCATTCACGACCGTATCGTTTGCTGTCGGCGACCAGAGAGCGAAGAAACGGTTGCCGTCTCCATCGACGTACTCGTGCGCCATGACATTGACGTTGCCGGTATTGAGCTCGCGAACAAAAGAAGCGTCGCGAAGAACGTCGAACGTACCCGCGACGTAGTACCACGCCAGCTTCGCCCCATAGTTGTCGGTCGTTAAGCCCGACGCACCAAACAGCGTATCGGTATCACCGTTGATCATGAACTGATACGCGCGCGTAATCCCCGTAGAAAACAACGCGAGATAACTGCGTACCAGCCACTGTCCCTGCTGAGCTTCACTTGATGTGAGCGCCGTACCCGGCGCGAGCTGCCAGCTCTGGGTACCGCTGTCCCAGCCAAACTCACCGATGACGATATCGATGTTCGGAAATCTCGACTTGATCCAGGGAATCTGTACATCCCAGTAGTTCTTCAGTCCGCCGAGTGATTCAGGGTGGCTGATGATGCGCGCCTGAAAGTCGAGTCCGTTCGTGTAGTCGTACGTCTCAATGTTGGACTGTTTGGTGTTCCAGTATTGATTGATAACGTATTCGTCGGCCGGCAGTTCACCGCCGTTGATAATGTTGAGCCAGGCTTTGGTGCGCTCCATCTGCGCGCGGCTGAATCCCGGTACCGCGGGCCACGCAACAATGATGTCCGGATCCGCAGCCTTGGCGCCGTTGTAGCACTGCACCATCATCGCGGCTTCCTCTTCGGGCGCCCAGTCGGTTGTCTTGCGTTGCTCGACGGTTCCGTCGGGGCGCACGTAGTCGCGAAACACCCCGGTCCACGACTTGTAAACCTCGTTACGTGGCTGCAGATGGCGGACCAGATCAAGCCCGGTCAGCGGCTGGTTGCTGCCACGAACGCTGATATCGCCCGGGTTCGCACGACCGTAGCGTGCGGCGAACTGATAGCAGATGTCGTAGTAGTAGGCCCAGCTTGAAGGCAGGTTGGAATTCAGTCCGGGATCAACCGGAACCGTATAGCGTTCGCCATAGGTAAAGGCGAAGTTGCTTTCCAGCGTTGCCATCAGTTCGTGCTGGCCGTTGTCACGAAGTCTTCGGAACATGGCGTCGTTGCTGCCAATCCAGCCGTCGCCGGGTTCAAACGCAAGGTTGCGACCGCCGCCGGCGCCGGCGTTGGTTCCAAAGAAGTCACTGGGTACGTAAATGCGCAGCGGCCCGAGAAACTCAAGCGGTTCGGTCGGGGTGTTTGGTAACACGTTGGTGCCGGCAAATTCTCCAAAGGTCAGGGCGCCGGTTCCGCCACCGGAAGATCCGCCGGAAGACGATCCACCTGAAGAAGACCCGCCCGAAGACGATCCACCGGATGAAGACCCGCCGCCATTCACCGCGCTGACGGTGAGTGTGCCTGCCTCAAAAGCGTTGTCGGTCTGACTACCACCGAACCAGACAAAGTCTGAACCACCGCCCGTAAAAGCCACTTCGCAGATACCGAGATCAAACGCGGTGCCTTCGGCAAAGGGAACGCTGATGTTGCTGATGTCGGTAAACGCTCCGCTCGGGAAACGCGACAGCGGAATCTCTACATTGACCCAGCCGCTTGCGTTTGCGGGAACGTAGGTTCCAAGGCGAATGCCCTCGGCTCCGTTGCCCGACGGTGCGATGTTGATTTTGCTCCAGTCGACGCCGCCGAAAGCCTGCAGCCGCAGCCGCAAGGTTGTCTGCCCCGCTGCGGGTGAGATTTTCGGTCCCCAGATATTGCTGCTGTTGGCGCCGAGCTTCATGTGACCCCAGACGGCGCTGGCAGAACTGACGCGCAGATAGTTTGCGCACGTGCCGCCGCTGCCGCCGGATGAAGATCCGCCAGACGAAGAACTGCTCGATGATGAACCGCTGGATGAAGATCCCCCGGAACCCGAAGAAGAGCTGGCGCCCGAAGAAGAGCCGGAAGAACCGCCGGAGCTCGACGATGAGCCACCGCCGCCATCAACCACAAGCGAAGCGGCCCACGGACTCTGAAACTGATTGTCAGTCTTGTTGCCACCGAACCAGTTGTAGTCACTGCCGCCACCGGTAAAGCTGACGTCGGCAACCCCGATGTCAAAGGCAGGCGCACCCTGGGAGAACGGGATGCTGAAATGGGAAATGTTATTCAGAGAACCCGCCGGGAACGCGCTGAGCGGGATATCTACGGTGAACCATCCGGATGGTGATCCGCTGACGAACTGTCCGATGGCAACGGCGGCCCCATTGTTACCGTCGGGCGCAACGGCAAGTCGATTCCAGTCGGCGCCGCTGAAGTTGTTTAGTCGCAGCCGAAGAAATGATTGCCCGATCGCGGGCGATACTTTTGGTCCCCACAGGTTCGATGGATTG
Organism: uncultured Gammaproteobacteria bacterium; assembly: GCA_938034705.1. Taxonomy (GTDB): domain Bacteria; phylum Pseudomonadota; class Gammaproteobacteria; order Arenicellales; family CALHMG01; genus CALHMG01. The sequence goes on along the minus strand of CALHMG010000199.1, from coordinate 5,809 downwards.
TCGCCGAGCTTGAAGTGGTTCCAGCCGCTGGCGCTGTTGGTGATGCGCAGGTGGGTTTGCGCGTTGGCCACGGCGCTGACAAAGAGCAGCGCCATGAAAACCATTGATACCCCTAGAGAGTGAAATACGATGCGACGCGTGCGATCAGTGATCGCGCCACGTTCATTGTCTTTACCGGGGTTGGGTTTTGAACTGTTGCCCGCGCCTTTGCTGGCGTGGTCGTTTTCCATTCGCATGGACATCTGCTGATTCTCCCTTTCCTCAAGCCGGGGTCTGTCGCCCCTTTTTTGCGTCACTCTCGAGATCGGTGGCTGGGCCTGCCGGCCAGGCGCGACGAGAGTTGCTCACATGCCGTCCTCGATCCACGACACCGGGTTACGGGGTTATGGACACCGCGCTCGAAGTCGCTGAGCGAGCTGGACAAACTGGATGTTTAAAGATGAGGCTGGAGAAATCTGCACCGGTCCCCCCAAACCCGCATCTCATTGGTATCACACGAGTTCTTCGTCGTACAACGAACAGTTGGCATCACGCCGGGTGTTGCTCGCAGCAGGTGAGATTTACGTGAATGCGGGGGCTCGTGGCCTGAATAAACGGGCAGGAATTCCCAGGCATCGTTAACACAATGTGTCGGGGTCGCGTTGCTGCCGGCATTAAAGGCGCGCGCGGAATCCCCGGGTTTAGCGCCAGCCACAAGACTGAAGTAAACTGCGCGCTATGAATGACACGGACGACACTTCGGCATTTGCCAGCATTCACGATGAGCCGCGCTACGCCGTATATTTTGCGCCAGCCCACGACACTGAGCTGAGTCAGTTCGGGTTTTCATGGTTTGGCGAAGACGCGCTGACGGGTGAGCCGATTGACCGGCCGACGGTGAAAGGCATTGATCCCGAGCTGCTTGTTCTGAGCACCCGCCGTCCCCGTTCCTACGGATTTCACGCGACGCTCAAAGCACCCTTCAAAATGAAAGAGGGGCGAGACCGAGATTCCCTGGTTGCGAGTCTTGCGAATTTTGCCGAGGCCCGCGAGGCGTTTGAGCTGCCGGCTCTGGTGCCAAAGGATCGCGGCGCGTTCGTTGTGCTTGGCGCGAAGAAGCGGGCGACCGCCATGGATAGTCTCGCCGCCGATTGCCTCAGAGGGTTCGATCGATTTCGAGCGCCGATGACTGATGCCGAGCGTGAGCGCCGAATGCTGGCCGATACCCTCAGCGCCCGCCAGAAAATGCTCCTCGACGAGTGGGGTTATCCCTACGTCCTGGACCAGTTCGATTTCCACATCACGCTCGCGGGCCCCTGTGACGGTCGCGACCGCGACACCATCGTCAAAGCCCTCACAAAGGAATACAAGTCGTTGTGGAAGCAGCCTGTTGTTGTGGACGCGATATCACTGTTTGAGCAGGCACCGGGCGAAGCTTTTCGAGTTACCGAACGTTTTCCATTCGGCGGCTGACGATCTGTTGTCAGCGCGGGCACAGCCTGTGCCGAGTTTCGGTTAACATCGCGCCATGTCCCGCACCTTGCGAATTCTGATCATTGCTGCTGTCGGCTGGTGTGTCATTGCCATCCTGGGCTGGGCCGTGGCAAAAGTTTTTCATGGCGACCACGGTCAGGTTCGGTGGACCGCTGTCGACGTTACGGACAAGGATCGTGCTGGCGACGCACACCTGCTCGAGTTACCGGGCGGCAAGGTGTGGATGATTGACGCGGGTAATAAAGATCTCTGGCAGCGAAGCGGCAAACCCATTCTGGTCGAACGTGATATCGATCGAATTCACGGGTTTGTTCTGACCCACGGACATCGTAATCACTTTGAAGGTTTACTGGAGCTGGTCCTGACCGGCACCAAAGTTGATGCCGTTTACTACACGCCTCCAGGTGATGAGGTCTGCAAAACCGAACCCTGGCCCGGCGGATGTCGAATTGAACACCTGAGAAGGCTTGAACAGGAGCTGAAAAAAGCTGGCGTCGAGGTCATTGCAGCGACACCAGGCGAGGTGTTGTTTGATGATGATGGCGTCAAGCTCACGCTGCAGCATCAGTTCAACCAAAACCCCTTCGCTGGAGAATCTGCGTTTACGGTGAACAACACCAGTATCATCACCTTGCTCGAGGCCGGCACCACGCGTGTTCTTTTCCCGGGCGACATCGGCACGATCATCGGCACGTATCTGAGTCAGGATCCGGACGCGATCGATGTAGACATCGTGGTTGCGCCACATCACGGCGTCGCCCAGATGACGCCCAACAGCTACTTCGACGCCATAACGCCGGACGTGTTTATTGCAACCATGCCAGCCTCTCTGTGGCCGACATCGCGGGCGGGTCAGCTGAGAAAATACGCGAAACAGCGCACGCTGCCAGTTTATGTTTCCGGCCTGCACGGTGACATCACGGTGGAAATCGATGACGACGGATATCGCGTCTCGACGCAGCGCACGCCGCCCAAAAACGATCCGGCGCGGCCGTAGAAAACCTCTGGCGCCGTCAATCGCGCGCCCGACGTGTCAGTCCGGTGTCATCACCAGAGATCTGAGCAACTCAACATAGTCAGAGAATCCGGGCGTCGAACGGCCCTGAACTTTGGCTCCGTCGTCGTAGCGGCGCAGTCGCACCGCGTCGTCAAGCCACGGGCTGCTCTCGAACGATTCCACTTCGCTTTTGTCGAACGGGCCGCCCTGGGCCGCCAGTGACTGCACGGATGCCGGCGAGAGGCCATCGAAGTACGCTGGTTCAACGGCACACAGATAACGTTTGGCATCGACGTGCATCTTTACTGGCTGAACCACCGACGGTGGAAAGAAATCAACCAGAACAGAAGCGCCGGCGTCCTGATGCAGATTGTCTATACCCAGCTCAATCGCGTTTTCGCCAAATTCACTGGTGTAGTGGCCGACGTCATGGAGCAACGAAGCGGCGATCAGTGAATCTGATGCACCATCGCGCGCGGCCAGATCTGCCGCCTGCAGAAAGTGTTCGCGCATGGACACGACTTCGCCGAGATAAGACTCGCTTCCGCGTCGTTCGATAATATCTTCAATGAAGTCGACAATATTGTGGTGGCTGACGGTTGTCATGCTGGTGAGCTTCCGGTTTTTTGCTTGAGCAGGGCGAGTGTGCTGTGCATCGTATCCAGATCAGCGTAACACCCCTGCAGGTGTCGAGTGCCTGATTCAAGCTTGTAACCCTTGCGTCCATGAAGCACTCGGCGATTGTTCACCATGAACAGGTCGCCGGGCTCAAGCTTGAATTCGATCGCGAATTCGCCTCCGTACAGCAGTTCAGAAAATTTTCGATAGCCTGCGTAGAAATCGCTGACAACATCAAACGGCAGCCGTGGAACCTGGGACGATCGATCGTTGAAACGAATGCCCGTGATTTCACCGTCCGCCGAGAGTTCAATCATCGGTGCCTCGGTTTGAAGCACGGCGTCGGCAGATCTGAATTCGAATCGCAACGGCCAGCGGGCCAGGGTGTCGAACGCATGGGCGTCAACTTCTTTCAGTCGCAGCGCTGCGCCCAGACCATCGACGACCTGGGATTCACCACCACTGCCGGCAGCTTCGATGCAGTGCAGCAACTGCAGCCCGGGTACCGGATCCCGATACGGGTTGTCCGTGTGAGGCTTGAGGCCGTCGGCCGTGTACGCGAGGTTGATTGGATCGGCGACGGACTTCACATCGAACAGACGTCCATAGTTGGTTTCGCGAACAAAACCGAACAACTCGGCGATTTCGATAACTGAATTTTCCCGAGTCGGGCATCCGCGCAGCAGCGTGACGCCGCGAACGCGCTGATCATCAAGCCAGCGTGCGCGGGCCGTATCGTCACCGCTCACCGCTTCATATTGGTGGGTCGCGATGGTGTCAGCGGCCGTCCAGCAGCGCAGTTCGGGACTGCTCCATCCCGGTGGCAGGTGAGGCATGCGGTCATACTGGTTGGACCGAAGCCACCGTGCGTCAAAGATACTCTCGTGTTCGGACGGGGAGAACACGACCCTCAGGCCGCCGCCCGCGGCCGGAGTTGCCGCCAGTACGGTCACGGATTCGCGCCCTTCAAACAGATTGAAAACTCGCTGACCGTTGGCGTGGCGGCTGGATTCGTCGGTGCATCCGTCGCGCAGCCACTCGCTGTGAAAACGGCTGCTGGCACCATCGCTCCAGGTCGTGGTTACGACGGCACCATCTTCGGAAATGGCGGCGTCAACAATGGTTGGGGCGGTGCGCTTGGTCATGGTCAGGTCGGCTTCAGCGAATCGATGGCTTCCAGAGCCCGGGCGACGTCCAGGGAGTCATTATATAGGTGTGTGGACAATCTGATACGTCCTCGATCACCCCACACCAGAACGTCCTTCTCGCCAAGCGCGGCCATCACCGATTCACTGTCGTCGACCAGAAAACAGGTGTTCCCCGAACGCGACGCCGTCTCGCGCGAAGAAATGACCTCGATACCCAGACTCTCAAGACCGTCTGAAACTTCGGCGGCAAGACCGCGAGCGTGTTCGCTGATTTTCTCGATACCGGCGTCCAGTATCGTCGTCAGTCCGTTACGCAGAAAAAGAATATTCAACAGTGCCGTGTTGCCGGGTTCGAGAATCTGGGGCATGCCAAACGCGGGCGTGGTGGGCGGATTTGGCGGTGCACCGTATTGCAGATTATTCCAGCCCCACGCGGTAGGTCTGGCGACGGCTTCGGCACGCTCGGAAACAAAGCACGCGGCGACTCCGGTTGTGGCAAGCATCCATTTGTAAGAGCTTGAAATCGTCAGGTCCGTGAGTGACGCATCGACCGGTATCACCCCGGACGCATGCGTCGAGTCGACCGCCAGAAGTGTTCTGTCGCGATTCAGTCCCTCGGCGAGTTGCCGGATGTCGAGATTCTGCCCGTTGTAGTAGCTGACCTGGCTTACCGCAAGAAGGCGAGTGCGATCGTCTACCGCAGCAAGGAGGTCCTGTTCGGACATCAGCCAGTCGACGGGATCCACAAAGCGCACCTCTACGCCGCGTTCGGCAAGATCACGCCATGCCCAGGCGACCGATGGAAATTCCATCGAAGTCGTAACGAGGTTGTCACCCGCCTGCCAGTCGATCCCGCGGGCGAGATAGTTCATGCCCTCGTTTGCCGCGGGCATGAAGCAGACTCGACCGGCGTCGACGTTCCATAGTTGTCCAATGCCGCTACGCGTGTCATCGACGCGGCTCAGTACAGTTTCGCGACCTCGCCAGCCGCTGGACTTGAGCGTCGCGAACTGGGTGTAAACATCGTCATGTGACCTGAGCCATGGAGATTCCCCACCGGTACAAAGGTGAGTCAGCCCGTGCAGATTGAGGAATTCGTCTTTGGGTACGAGAGCGTTACGCGTCATGGGTCATTGGCGGTTGTTGGACACAGTCAGCGAGTTTAGCGCAGAGCGACCCGGGTGTTGGGGGATGAGGATTTGACGGTGGGCTGTTGTGGCAAACACCGTGCCGCTTGAAAAATGCAGGTGACTACGCGGGCGTCGGCCTGTTGTGGTTGTCCGGGTGTTGGCAACTCGCCATACTGACGCGCAGTACGTATCTCACACAACTCTTTAAGCCTTGACGAAGATTCGTTCTCTTATCAAACCCGGGAGCACCGCATATGACTGACTTAATGTTCTACACCAACCCGATGTCGCGGGGTCGGATCGTTCGATGGATGCTCGAGGAAGTCGGCGCCGAGTATGAAACCCGTGTTCTCGAATACGGTGGAACAATGAAGGACGCTGATTATCTTCAGGTCAATCCCATGGGCAAGGTTCCGGCGATCAAGCATGGCGATGTGGTGGTG
>CALHMG010000198.1 GCA_938034705.1 uncultured Gammaproteobacteria bacterium | reverse complement strand
GACAGCGAGAAGTACATCAGCTGATCCGAGCATTGATGGGAGTTCCTCAACCTCCTGAAAATCGCGAAGATGAAGACGGTCGAGCGACTGGTCGATCTTTGCTTGCTCAAGCCAGCTTCTGCCCTCTCCCTCAGTGACGACAACGAGGTGGCCATCTTTCGTTTGCTGGAGTTGCTCGGCAATGGCCGCAAGAACTTGCGGGTCGTGTTTCAGACCCAACGTCCCGGAATAGAGCAGGCGTGGCCCGGATGGCAATGAAACCGTTTCTTTCCACGAGCCAGTCTCAACAATGCGATCCTCGAGCGGCGCCCAGTTTGGCAGGAGGTGGACGTATCGCGGGTCGACACCGAGGTTGGTTACGTAATTGACGAATGCTGGTGCGATGCCAATGACCTCATCGCTTCGCCGAAGTAAGAAATGTTCGAGTGCTTTGAAGGGCGCAGATAGCACCGGTCCGAGTACTCGGTTCCTTCGAGAAATCACAGCGTCAAGAGCTTCCCCGAAGAGGTCTTGTAACCAGAAGACGAAGCGCGCGTTGTTTGATCGGCTAGATCGCTGCAGGGCGGCCTGGCTCAGGAGCGGGCAGTCGGCTGAAAAAACTACATCTGGTCGGAACGCACGGGACTCGCTAGCTAGTCGGAGCGCATATCGGGCGTCGTGCGCTAGCCGCCGCACAAAAGATGAGCGGCGCTTGTTGTCGTCATCAGCGATGCCCACGCTCGAGAAGGTCGGGGCGTCAGTTGGCCGAACGCCGACGTCGCCTTTCACGCTTCCCTCTTCGTCGAGGTAGACGTAGCGGACAACGTGTCCTCGCTTCGCTAGTTCTCGAGCTAGTTGAACGGTGAATGCATACGCACCGAAATCATGGATGAGTATGCGCATGTTCTGGCTCTGTCGTGAGATCGACAACAGGATTGCGAAGAGCGGCGAGGTCTGAGTCGACCATCATCGCTACAAGTTCGGGGAAGCTGACTTGTGGTTCCCAGCCAAGTTTTTCCTTGGCCTTTGACGGGTCTCCCAGCAGGTAATCGACCTCAGCTGGGCGTTCGTATCGAGCGTCGTATTTCACATAGTCCTGCCAGTTGAGTCCAACGTGGGAAAACGCCAGTTCACAGAATTCTTGGACCGAGTGCGCTTCGCCGGTTGCGATGACGAAGTCTTCGGGAGTGTCGGCTTGGAGCATTCGCCACATTGCTTCGACGTAGTCGCCTGCAAAGCCCCAGTCCCGTTTTGCGTCGAGGTTGCCGAGGTACAGCGCTTCCTGGTGGCCTTCGACAATCGCAGCAACGGCACGCGTGATCTTGCGGGTAACAAATGTCTCGCCGCGGCGAGGGCTCTCGTGGTTAAAGAGGATTCCGCTCACGGCAAACATGTCGTAGGACTCGCGGTAGTTGATTGTGCAGTGATGAGCGAGAACCTTGGCGCAGGCATACGGGCTCCGCGGATGAAGCACCGAAAGTTCGTTCTGCGGAGGGTTTGTCGAGCCAAACATTTCTGACGATGAGGCTTGGTAGAACCGTGTCTCGAGACCGAGCAGGCGGATCGCTTCGAGGACCCGAAGCGCACCCATGCCAGTGACATCGACGGTGGACTCCGGGATGTCGAAGGAGACTCGGACATGGCTCTGAGCAGCCAGGTTGTAGAACTCGTCGGGCTGTACGGATGACAGAAGCTGCATCATGCGCGACGTGTCGAGTTGGTCGCCGTAGTGGAGGAAAAGACGCTTGTCGTCAACCTGCGGATCTTGATAGATCGCGTCGAGTCTCGGGTTCGCAGCGGTCGACGATCGGCGAATGACGCCGTGGACTTCGTAGCCCTTGTCGAGCAAAAGTTCGGCAAGATACGAGCCGTCCTGGCCGGCGATACCGGTGATGATTGCCTTACGCACTAGTTGTTCGCTTTCTGGGTAGCGCCGCGGAGTGTGTCTTTGTTTTCGAGGAACCACTGGTATGTCGAGGCGACACCTGTTCGGAGGTCGGTTTCGGCCTTCCAGCCGAGTGCGTGCAGCTTGGACACGTCGAGCACCTTGCGAGGCATACCATCAGGCTTGCTCGTGTCGAAGAACAGATCGGCTTCGGGGTAGACCTCGGCCCGGATCATTTCGGCAAGCTCTTTGATGCTTAGGTCGATGCCGGTTCCGACGTTGATGTGGCCAGTATCGGAGTAGTTCTCCATGAGAAAGTGGCAGCAGTCGGCGAGGTCGTCCACATGAAGGAACTCGCGCTTCGCTGAACCGGTTCCCCAAATCTCAACCCCGCCAACGCCTCCTTCGCTAGCATCATGAAACTTGCGCATCAGCGCAGGAAGCACGTGGCTGGCGGTGAGGTCGAAGTTATCGTTCGGCCCATACAGGTTTGTTGGCATCGCCGAGATGAAGTCGCATCCATATTGCGAGCGGTAGTAATCGCAGAGCTTGATGCCGGAGATCTTGGCCAGGGCGTATGCCTCATTTGTCGGCTCGAGCGGGCCGGTTAGCAATGCCTCCTCGACGATTGGTTGAGCCGAATCGCGCGGGTAAATGCAAGAGCTTCCGAGGTACAGCAGCTTGGTGACCCCTATGCGGTGCGACGCGTGAACCACGGTGCCGTGGATCATCATGTTGTCGTACAAAAACTCGGCTGGTCGGGTCGAGTTCGCCATGATGCCGCCAACTTTGCCGGCGACGAGATAGACGTACTCGGGTTGGTTCTCCTCGAACCATGTGTCAACCGCCGCTTGATCGCGAAGGTCTAGTTCTGCGCTGGTTGCGGTGAGTATGTTACGAAATCCGCGCTGCTTAAGGAGCCGGATGATTGCCGAACCAACAAGTCCCCGGTGACCCGCAACATAGACGCGGGCTTCTACGGGTATAGGGCTGGTGGGTAATTGGAGAATCGTCATAACAATTTTCAATCGGTCAAACGGACTAGAGAATGAGTCATTTGGTCTAGTAGTCAGGCTTTGTTGAAGAGAACGTCCACCTGAACGACTCGACCGTCCGAGTCGGAGGTCATGTGCCCAACGTCTGCGAGTTCGAATCCCCGCTGGCTGAGATACGTCACGATCTCTCCTGCCAACGGTTGCCCGTCATACAGTTCGACCAGCGAGAGTTCGAGGTAGATATGAGCAAACTTTTCCAGCAGGTTTCCTGCGCCCCGTAGGACCTCCAGTTCTGCCCCCTGGACGTCTGCCTTGAGGAGTGAACGAGTGGGAATCCGCATTTCAGAAAACTGATTGTCTAGTGTCGAAACCGCCACGACTGTGGTTCCGGCCTCTTCGGTTCCACGGAATGTGTCGGATTGGGCACGCCCTATTGCGAATAGCGAGGAGCTATCTTCCTGCCTCGAAATATGGAAGGTGGCCTCGCCTGTTTCGCTCGCTAATGCGAACGGGCGTACTTCGAATGCAGGGTCATCGGCAAAGATGTCGCGAATCACACCAAACGGTTGAAGGAGTGGCTCAAACGCGACGATTTGAGCGGCTGGGTGGAATCGGCGAACGGCCAGCGAGAACTGACCGCGGTTCGCGCCGACGTCGGCTACGAAGTCAAGGTCGAGCCGTCGGAGAACGCGATCATGTTCAATAGTTGCGGCAACTCCGCGCCTCAACGCGGATCGGGCGGTTGGGCTGGCTACGCCACTAGCAAGCTTTCGGGTCAAGGTTGCCTGTCGCTTGGCGGCGCGCTGGATTGCCGGTATGAATTTTGTCATCACTAGTGACTATCGGAGCCATCGTGCCCGGATTTAGGTAATTCGCCCTACCAGAGGAGGCCTTTTGGCCTGGATCACCCTTATTTTCCTAATGTGACTTCTTTGGTCGAATCGATCAACGATCAAAGACGTCGAACTCAAAAATCGTTCACAAGACGGGGGCCGATTCAGTTTGCGGTGTCGTAAGCACTCTGGCCCCGTTTGGTGTTTGGAGAGCTGCGATGAACAGCCGAGTCGGGACGAGGACGATAAGAAGCCAAATCAGCGGAGGTGTGAGGACAGCGCGATAGATAATGGGGGCAAAAACCCAAGCGACACTCAGGGTAGCGATGGTTGAAGGCCTTCTGAATTTGGCCCAGTTTGCGTGGACCCCAGTGAGCATCCAGCCAGCCAACAACCCACCGAACGCCACAAATATGAATCCACCCTCGAAGTGAAGTGACCCCAAGACACTCTGGTCCTCACACGAAAATCCAGGGACGCACCCACCGCCGTGAAGTTCTATGAGTACTCGGTCGTGGACTGATGGTGGCGTATAAGCATATTGGCTAGGAAGAAGTGCGTACAGGACGTCTTCGGATGCAAGAGCACCAAATGTGTAGGTGGGACTCACGTTTTCGATCTGGTACGCCAGATTTTCTGGCATGGACGTGTCGTGACTGGAGAGGAAACGATCAAGCGTAGAGACAGGCGACATCAGGCCTTCAACTAGAATGACGTGCCAGCCGCCAGCCTGCTCGCGAGCTCCGGCCGCTCGTAGAAAGGGGATGGTGCCCAAGATAAGAAACGCGAGACCGAGCACTACGAGGGTTTGTTTCTTCGAGAACCGGATTCCAATCGTTGCGACTCTGGCGACGATAGGCACTGCTATTGCAGGGATTACGAATCGTCGAGCCCCTTGAGGGAGAAAGGCTGCAACGCTCAATAGCAGTCCAAGACCGACTACCAACCGAAGGGTTGGCGAGAAAGTTCTTCGTCTCAGAATGCAGGCGGATGTAATAGTGGCTGTCACTAGCAGCGGTGAGTATGACAGGTACCCGATGCTGGTTGCCGCAGCAACCTTGGCTGAGCGCCCAGCCAGAAACAGACTGAGCCCTCCAACAGCTCGGATGTTTGCTGCCGTCCCAACAATTGCAACAAGACTCGCAATTGATATCGCGACAACGAGTACCGACTCGCTTGGCTGGCCTGGCTCAGCGTCGTGCTGCGCTGCTTCTCTTCCGTTCACATCAAGCGCTTGATATCGAACGTCTAGTGAAGTCCTCGCAACCACGGCAGCGAACAATGTAATCGAAAAGAGCAAACCTGCTGCTAGCCCGGGTGTAACTGATTCCGGTTGGATGAATGGCACTGTCGGGTCGGCATCGACCAAGATCCGATATAGCGGGGAAATCCCGAAGATCACGGCCTGCGCTGCGACAAGCGGTATCACCGGGTGAACCTTGGTTTTCTTCGAGACCGTGAGGAAACGTATCTGAATGAAACTTACGAGGACAACGGCAAGACTGATCGCAGAATCGGTTACGTAGGAGTCACGCCACATAGAGAAAATCCTTAAAGATATATAGAGGTTTGGGGTCAGATAAAGGCGACGAACGCAACGTTGCGAACGATGTTGGAATGCCACAGTCCGTGCGTGACGAGCGTGCGAATTCGTCTTACCTTCGACTTGGTTCTGATTGAACCGAAGGCAGCAGCGGAGCTGTTCGTATCGGCTAGCACAAGGGCAAGAACTTGAGCTTGCTCGACTTTGTGTTTGATTCGTTCGTAGCGGTTGGTTCTCAGAAGGCACTTTCGTGCTTCAGATGCCAGCGTTCGAGCAGACATACCTGGCGCGCCAATCTCGT
>CALHMG010000197.1 GCA_938034705.1 uncultured Gammaproteobacteria bacterium | reverse complement strand
CGACCCCGGCTGGTACGACTATCCCGAGGGGACTGTTGCTTACGAGGTGAAAACATAATGACTCGTTTCTCCTTTTCGAACTCTAAATCTCAACCCAACAAGGAAATAGCCATGAAAATAGCTCGATATTTTTTTTCGACTTTTCTATCAACAACACTGCTGATGATGTCGACGCTGTCCTACGCGGCCGGAACCCATAGCCACAGTCACGGCCACGGCACCCCGACATTCGAGGCAACCGAGACTGAATTCGGTGAGTACAAGCCCGATATGAAGCCCACCAAAACGATCAAGGTCGACCTCAGCGACACCATGAGATTCTCGCCTGAAGCGATTACCGTCAAAGTTGGTGATGTTGTGGAGTTCACCCATACCAACACCGGAAAACTGATGCACGAATTTGTGATCGGCACGAACGAGTCCCTGGCCGAGCACGCCAAAATGATGCAGAAGTTTCCGAACATGGAGCACGAAGAGCCTTACATGATCCATGTCGAGCCCGGCAAGGAAGGCAAAATGCTCTGGAAATTCACCAAGGAAGGTGAATTCGGTTTTGGTTGTCTGGTGCCCGGGCATTTTGAAGCTGGCATGAAGGGCAGTATCAAAGTCGAAGGATAACGGCGGCCAGACGTCCCCGCCGGGTGGTGCACCCTATCCGGCGGGGCGTTAGTTGGCGGCCGTACCCAAATTCAATGACCAGTTTCGGGAATATTCATGAACGACACTCGGCATGAAAGACAGGCAATTCTGTATCGAATGGTGTTGGACAGTCACCTCTGTCCCTATGGCCTGAAGTCAAAGGATTTGCTCAGACGACGGGGTTATGAGATCGATGACCGTCATCTAACGACGCGCGCTCAGGTCGATAACTTCAAGCAGCAGCATGGGGTGCAGACGACGCCGCAGACGTGGATTGGCGATACACGCATCGGCGGGTTTGATGATTTGCGTACATATTTTGGTATTGCTACTGAGCGTTCGGCGTTGAGCAACTATCAACCCGTCATCGCGTTGTTTGCAGTGGCGGCGCTGTTGGCGATGGCGCTGACATGGATCACGCACAGCACACTGGTTTCCGCAAAGACCGTGCCCTGGTTTATCGCTATTTCCATGGTGCTGCTCGGATTGCAGAAGCTCAAGGACATCGGAAAATTCGCCACCATGTTTCTCAACTACGATCTGCTGGCGCAACGCTGGGTTCGATACGGTTTCGTGTATCCATTTGCGGAGACCGGCGCCGGGTTGTTAATGGTTTCCGGTGCGTTAACGTGGCTCTCGGCACCCGTCGCGTTGTTTATTGGCACTATCGGGGCGGTCAGCGTTTATAAGGCGGTGTATATCGACAAACGAGAACTCAAGTGTGCATGTGTCGGCGGTGATACCACGGTGCCGTTGGGTCTTGTCTCGCTGCTGGAGAATTTGATGATGATCGCCATGGCTGCATGGATGTTATGGCGCTGGGGTGCTGCTTGAGACGCATCGCACCTGACGGTCAGAGCCTTGCGTCTGTTGCGGTCCAGCGTGTGACAGTCGCCAGTGTCCCGGGGCGCATCTGTTTGTAATGGTGTTTTATGAGACGGCTTGTCTATTGGGTAACCATGCAAACAGGGGAGGTTTTTCGCTGCTGATTACGTGCCGCACGATGACAATGAATTCATCACTGTGGTGACGACCACGATGCACCTTCGAGAGAGATGTATCGTGGACATTCCTAAGCAGAATGTAGGGAACTGCCCAGATGATTTCACGCTACCAAAAGCTATTAAGCTCCGGTTGCAGGCTGCTGACCATTGCAGCCGCAACCAGCGTCACTCTCACGGCTCATGCAGCCTGTGACGTTGTCAGCTCGGGTAACGAGGAATGCACGGTCGACGGCTACGAAGTGGTGTCGATGTTTGCGAACGCCAGTGGCCAGGGTGCTCGAGCGCGGCCTGAATTCGACGGTATGCGTCAGATTCATCTGTACACGGATAAAAGTGGCACGCTTGCGCACTTTGCAACGATCGAGCAGTACCCGAAACGCGTCACAGGTGTTAAACCCGAGGAAACCATCAATCAAATCGACCACTATCGCGTGAGTCGCCGGGTGTTCGGCATGATGTATCGCATGCTTCAGGATCTGGACACCGTCGTGTTTGAACTGAAAAGCGCAACAGGCGGCAGCACGGAGTTTGGGCGAATTCGACTACGTTCTGGTGTGCAGCGCCTTTGATGCACTTAATTCAATCGCGGGTTCTGACTTGACTTGATTCTCGGGGCGGACACTAAAGACAAGCTTGCGGCAGAGCAGCCCGCTAAATGATCGCTCCCTTTCGTGTTGCGTTTGAATATGCAGCCGACGTCGAAGGTCGATGGTGGACGGTGTTTGGGAATACCTGTCTGCATGCACCGTAGGACCAATGACCTCAAATCGAATCAGCGAGCACCAACAACGTCAGGATGAAAAAGCCGCAACCTGCCTGGAGTATTGAACCTGTGACCAGCGTGCGAATTGCTTCAGAGTCTGATGTATCGGCCAGGGCGTCCCTTTTTACGAGCCAGTAGAAACTGTCGTTGGGTAGCAGGGCAACGAATGATCCGAGACAGATGGCGAATATGCCCGCGACTGGTGACAGCCCCGAAGCCAGCACAATCGGTGCCGCGATTGGCGTGACCGCAGCGAAGGTGGCCATGCTTGAGCCCTGGATAATTTTGAACACCGCGGTCAGCAGGAACAGCCCAACCAGCGCTGACAGGCCGCTCCCAGCGGGTACCAGCTCTGCTATTGGAATGACCGAAGTCAGAACCGCACCCAGCGCGCTCGCAGCCCCGATCAAAAACAACAACGGAGCGGTACGCGAGACCGCTGAGTCGATGCAGGCTCGGCGCGTATCATGTGGTGCCTGAGCAAGTGCGATTGTAGCGGCGCACCATAACGCACCTTTCGGCTGGGTCATGAAATCGAGCAGGCCTGACAGTCTTTGATCGAACAGTTCGCCGAACGCCAGAAGAACTGCAAGCGCTATAAATGGTGCAAAGACCCACAGCAGAGACTCGCGAGACTCTGGGGCAGATGCAGCAACAGGTTCAGTTGATGAGGAACTCGTTCGACCATTCGCCCACCACAAGCCAATCGCCCAGACCGGCACCAGTAGCGCAATGCCGTAGAAAAATATTCTGGATATGGAGACATTGTCGATGCCCAGACCGATTGCAACCAGCAGTGGACCTGCCGGAAACAACAGCTTGAACCCGGCATAGGATCCGAAAGCGACCTGCAGTTTTCGTCGGCCAGCGATGGGTGACAGCGCGGCGTAGGCGGTGTCTGGACAGACCATTCCTGCACCCGACACTGGTGCGATTCCTGTCGTGACAAACTCCGCACTGACCAGCTGCGAGCGCGAAAGCGCCGCGGCAAGGGCAAAGGACGGCAGCAGGATCAACGCGAACTCACCGAGGGCCCGGCCCCAGTCGTCCTGAAAGACCCTGATCAGATCTGCCTCGGGGCTGCCGCCGGCGATGGCGAGGACGAGCGCGCCCAGAATCATCCACACGACCAGGGGAAGGTCGGGAAGGTAGGTCGTGAGGGGCCGGCTGCTGGCGGTTGAATTCGAACTCATCATTCTGGCCTGTCTGGTTAAATGCGATAACCTGAGCCTAGGTGGCTGAAACCTTGTCTAAAAGCTATATTTATGACGTACTAATCATGAGGAAAACGCATGATCGATCGACTGCCGTCCGTGCGTGCACTGCGTGCGCTGGAGGCCACGGCGCGCCTCGGTAGCTTCACAGCCGCCGCAGCCGAGCTGAACGTGACCCAAGGGGCCGTCAGTCGCCAGATGCAGGAGCTCGAGCGATTGCTGGGTGTGTCACTGGTTGTTCGCTCTGGCCCGAAGATAGCTTTGACCGATCAGGGGCGGCGCTTCGTCAAGACCGCGCGGGTTGTGTTGCAGGAACTGAAGGAGGGCATCGCGGCGATCGCGGCTCCTGAACAAAAGCGCCACGTCACGATCTGCATGCTGCCCTCGGTTGCGGCCAAATGGCTGGCGCCGAGGCTCGGAAGCTTTCTGTCGGAGCACCCGGACATCGATTTTCGCGTTTCTGCAACCCGTCGTCTGTCATCGCTGGTCGCTGAAGAAATCGACGCGGCTATTCGCTACGGCCGTGGTCAATGGCCCGGTCTGCAAAGTGAATGGTTGGCATCGGAGACGCTGTTCCCGGTGTGTTCACCTGGATACGCAAAAGCGAATGAGCTAAACGCACCCGAGGACCTGTTACGCACCATGCTGCTGCCCGCCGAGATCGCTGAGGATTGGGCCGTATGGTTTGAAACCGCCGGTGTCGACGCGAAGCAGATAACCGAGGGCCCCATGCTTGGAGATTATGTGGCGATACTGCAGGCCGCGATCGACGGACACGGGGTGGCGCTTGGTCGATCGGTTCTTGTCGACGATGACCTGGCGGCTGGTCGTCTGGTTCGTCTGTTTGAGATCGAACTTGAGGCATCAAGTGGCTACTGGTTCGTCATTCCCGAGAACAGTGCGCCGCACGATGGGCTCGAAACGGTGCGAGAGTGGATTGTTCGCGAGCTTGGTAACGACATGTGAGAAATTTTAGGCGAGATTGTCCACGCGTGTCTTCCGGTGCTCTGAGAGGAAGCTTCTGATCTCCGGTGGAAGTGCCTTGGTTTGGCTGCTCTCCAAGAAGTCGAAATTATGCTGGACTTGCGTCAGTCGGGAACGTCGTCATCGGTCGTTTTGGGAACTAATCCCGTAATCCTATAAGCGATGGCGCAAATTTGCTTTGACCTAATGTCGGTTGCCGGACGTCTGTTTTGAGGTGACCGTGGGTCGATATTGTCGTACGCAACGTCGTGACGAGACCGCAAGACCGTTCGATCCGAACTGTATCGTCGGGCGAAAATAGACTGGGATGACCGGTTGGTCTAATTCTGAAAGTGACACTGGGCGAATAAAACTCGCGACCGCTCGCCGTATTTCTACTTGTTCTTAGCCCGGGTCTGACCGAAACGGCGCTGTACTAACGGAATAGTCATTTTGATGAACGAAATATCGTTGAATACGATGGGATGGACGCTTGATGTAGTCATTTTAGCGTTCGTGATCTGGCATGCGATTGGGGTTGCGAGTGACCCGGTGCGCCGCTATTTGGGTCAGCGTAATATTTTTCAAATGCTGACCGACAACTGCTTCTTCGACGCACAAAGTAGTCGTAGAAAACTCATCAG
>CALHMG010000196.1 GCA_938034705.1 uncultured Gammaproteobacteria bacterium | reverse complement strand
ATGAAGATGTCTGCACCGGCGATCACTCCTGCATTCGACTTTCGGGCTGTCCGACGCTGACCGTCAAGAATCCAACCGACCCGCTCAAGACGGATCCCGTGGCACACGTTACCAACGGGTGCGTCGGCTGTGGTCTTTGTGGAGAGGTGGCTCATGCCGCGACGCTTTGTCCATCATTCTGGCGTGCTGAGTTGATTTCCAACCCGGGCTGGTTCGACAGATTTATGGCTCGCATCCGCAAGTCCGTGACTGGCGCAGGAAAAGCGTCATGAACCAGCGAACTGAACCGCCGGTAACCAGGATATTGATCGGAGCGCTTGGCGGGGAAGGTGGCGGCGTGCTGATGAACTGGATTGTCGCCGCCGCGAGAGATGCCAACTATATCGTTCAGGCCACGTCCGTGCCCGGCGTCGCGCAGCGAACAGGTTCGACCAGCTACTACATTGAAATTGCCGATCCGCAGGAGTGCGTTGCTCCGGTGCTTGGGCTGGTGCCGATGCCGGGACGCGTTGATATTGTTGTTGCGAGTGAACTGATCGAGGCCGCGCGGGCGATAGATGCAGGATTCGTTTCGCCCGACCGTACGACCCTGATCGCGTCTTCGAGTCGCGTCTATGCAACGACGGAAAAGATTGTTGCTGGCGACGGTCGATTTTCCACAGACAATATTCGCCGCGCTGCCCAAGAGCTGTCCCGAGAATGTTTTTTGCTGGACCTGGAGAAGCTTGCGGCAGGTCACTCGACGTTTATAAGCGCGACGATGTTTGGGTCTCTTGCCGCAAGTGGCGCGTTACCCTGGGACGCATCGGTGTCGAAGAAGGCACTTGGCAACCCAGCGGCGGCTGGCGCAAGTATTGCCGGGTTCGAAGCCTCGATGGCGGCCGTGAACAATCTTAAAGAAGGTAAACCTGACGGGATCGCACCGGACCAGACCTCGACGCCGGCCACCACAGACCCCGTTGCGAATTTTCATCCAGATATCAGTGATGTGGTGTCCCTGGGCTTTGCAAGGTGTGTGGACTTTCAGGACGAGGCTTATGGGGAGCTTTATCTGGAGCGCATGCGCGGTCTGGTCGCGACCTGCGCCAGCGGCAACGAGGAGAACGATGCGCTGCGGGAGGCCGCTCGGCGGCTCGCGCTGTGGATGGCCTACGAGGATGTCGCGCGCGTCGCTGATCTGAAAACCAGACCGGAACGTTTTGAGCGTCTTGCAAAAGAGACGCAGGCAACGCCTGATCAGATCGTGTTGATTTCGGAGTATCTGAAGCCACGTCCTCAGGAAATTGCGGACATGATGCCGATGGGCATAGGTCGATGGATATCGGCTCGCGTCGACAGCGGGAAAGGGCTTCCTCT
This sequence comes from uncultured Gammaproteobacteria bacterium, assembly GCA_938034705.1. Classification (GTDB taxonomy): domain Bacteria; phylum Pseudomonadota; class Gammaproteobacteria; order Arenicellales; family CALHMG01; genus CALHMG01. Next base: position 5,990 of record CALHMG010000196.1, on the reverse strand, counting down.
GCTCGGCCGCGGTGTTCGCGTGCGGTCAAACGGTATCGTTGGCTTTATGGGACTGCGTATGGTTGCAAAAATGAAGCGGTGGCGACGTCGGTCCTGGCGCTACCACCACGAACAGATCGAGATCGAAAGCTGGCTTGAAGCGCTGGGAGAATCCCTGGGTCGTTCGCCGGCGTTTGCGCGTGCGCTCGCTGAGCTTCCCCGGGTGCTGAAAGGGTACTCTGACACTCACCTTCGCGGCAAAGCGGCCTACCGGTCGATTTTCAATGACATCGTCCTGCCGGCAGTCAGCAACGGTAGTCAGGGTTCCTGCGCTGAAAATCTTGCCGGTGCCGTTGCCGCGGCACTCTCCCGGGAGTCCGGCGTTGCCGGGAATCAGACCATTGCCAATCGCCCAGCCCGCTCTGTTGGTGGCATCGAGGTACAACTGCGGTAGCATCGTCCTATTGAGCCCCGGCAAACGGCCGTAGGTTGACGGCGGCTCGAATTTTGATGGCGTGTGACACAGCGGGCGACAAATTTGATGACCAAAAACGTAACAATCGCCGTCGTCGGCGCTGGTGTTATCGGTAAGCGTCATATCGACGCAATCAGTCAAGTGGGCTCCGCCGAGCTTTGCGCCGTTGTTGATACGGCGCCACACGCAAGTGAAGTCGCAGCGGCATCGGGTGTTCCGGTGTTTGATGATGTTGCCGCAATGGCTGACGCGATTCGTCCCGACGCTGTGATTGTCTCGACGCCCACCATTCACCATCTGGCACCAACGTTGCTGTCACTTGAAGCGGGTGCGCACGTTCTTGTAGAAAAACCCATCACCGCTACGCTCGATGAAGCACAGGCGATCATCGACAAGGAGCGGGAAACCGGGCGTCACGTTCTGGTTGGTCATCAGCGGCGTTACTACACGCTGGTCGAGAAGGCCCGGGAGCTTGTGCGCGGTGGTGAGCTCGGTCGTCTCATCGGGGTAAACGGTCAGTGGACCGTGAAAAAGGATGATGAATACTACAGCCCGCAGTGGCGCAAGGAACGAGCCGCCGGCCCGGTTCTGACCAATCTGATCCACGAGATCGATTATTTAAGATACATCTGCGGCGACATCGAAAGCGTGAGCGCGCAGTGTTCACGAGACATCAAGAACTTCGAAAAAGAGGATACCGCTGCGCTGGTGCTTCGCTTTTCTAACGGGGCGCTGGGTACGTTTCTGCTGTCCGATCAGATGCCTACTCCGTGGGCATGGGAGCTCGGTACTGGCGAGAACCCCCTGTTTCCGCCGACGGGTGAAAACTGTGTGCGCTTCATGGGTACCCGTGCCTCGCTTGATTTTCCGAATCTTAAACTCTGGAAGCACGAGACCGAGGTGAACAGCTGGGACCAGCAGATTCATGGCACCTCGATCTCCATGCCGTTTGAGCAAGCCTACGTTGAACAGTGCAAACACCTGGTCGAAGTCGTGCGAGGTAACGCCAAGCCGCGCATTGACGCACAAGATGGAACCCGGACGCTGAAAGCGACACTTGCGGTACTTGAATCTGCAGACACCGGCAACCGGATAGACCTGTAGATGAGTCAGGGGTTATTGGCGAGGCAGAAGGCCAAAGAGGCGTGGAGCGCAAGCGATCCGGTTCACAAGACGGAGCTTGTCAAACAGCTGGCCGACATCGTAGGTGCTGTTGCATCGCAGGATCGTCGACTCGACGCGCTGCCGGATCTTGCTCCCGCGGATGCTCTGGCGGTGACGACCGATGAACTTGAGCCGGGGCGACCCGCCAGGCCCTCGCTTGTGCACGCATCCCGGGTGGCAAAGCGTCAGACCGGGCGCGCGGGTGGACGCGGTCCGATGTTGCACGCAATTGCACATATCGAATTCAACGCGGTAAATCTCGCGCTCGACGCCGCGTGGCGCTACCCGCAGATGCCTGATGATTTTTGCCATGACTGGATCCTGGTTGCGGCCGACGAGTCCCGACATTTTCAGATGTTGTGTGATGAGCTCGCCAGCGAGGGATACGCCTATGGAGATTTTGACGCTCATGATGGACTGTGGTCGATGGCGCGACGTACGGCCTCAGATCTCGTCGCGCGCATGGCGCTGGTGCCGCGAGTTCTGGAGGCACGCGGCCTCGATGCGACGCCCGTGATTGCACGGAAATTTGCCGCGATCGGGGACACGCGCGGGGTGGAACTGCTGGATGTGCTTCTTGAAGACGAGATTCGTCACGTTCAGGTTGGCGACTACTGGTTCCGTGCCGTGTGTGCGCTGAATGCCCGGGAGCCCGAGACCACGTATCGAGAGTTGATCACGTCATTTAAGGCGCCGATGCCAAAACCACCGATGAATGAGGCCGCGCGAAGGATGGCCGGATTTTCCCAATCTGAACTGGACTGGCTTGCTCAGACGAACGAGGCCCCGGACTGAAAGCGTGCGGTGGCGCAGACTCGCCGTCAGGGCTGAATCTTTCGCTGAGCAGGCATGGTGAAACAGACCTGCGGCTGTCTGCGGACCGGGCGCCGGTCACGCGATTGGCCGTTTTGAGTAAACCAAGTACGCTTGTCTGAACGTCACACCGACTCAAAATCGAAGTTTCCCGGGATCTGTATTGTCCGAATCAATCCGCCGAACGCCGGCCACCAAGCGCCCGGACCTGTCTAACCAGCATCTGCTGTGGCTTGTCGTCGCAGTCGCCATCGCTCTGGTCGTCGTAGCGGTACTCGGCCGTCTGCTGCCGCCGCATCTGATGCGCCCGGGTTCAGGGTTGCTGCAGTCACTGGCGGCCACGGGTTCACTGCTGTTGCTGACGCCCTTTGTGTTTTCGGTCAAAAAACGTGGCGGCCACGCGAACGTTCCCAATCGATGGTTTGTCGCGCACGTATTAGCGAGTCTGGTCGGCGTCACTCTGGTCAGCATCCACGCGTTTGCCAGTTTTAGCGGGCCACCGCTATTGATGGTTCTCAGTCTGCTGTTGCTCGTTGTGACCGGCATTTACGGCAGGGTCGTTCTCGCGAGGCAGATGGCAGCGACGCTCGGTACCAAGTCCGCCGCGTTTATACCGTCTGACCCGGACCTTAAGTCAAAACTGCGAAAGGTGATCAACGACAAAATTGCGTTACTGCAGCAAATCGATCCGGACGCGGATGAGGCGGTTTTTTCCGTGACACTCGGGCACTGGTTGCGTTCGCCGGTTCAGTCCTGGCGTTACACCCGGTTGGCCACCCGTGAGTCAACGCTGGTCGGTAACCGGACAACCGTGCCGGTCCTGCAAGCCTGGTGGAGAATCGTCCACTTGCTGCTGGCATGGGGCTTTCTTTTTGGTCTGCTTGTCCATGTCTTTCTTGCGACGTTCTTTGCGGGCTACGTCGCCGACGGTGAGGAAATTTACTGGTGGCACCTGACCAAATGGTAATGCGCGTCACAGGCTTTCCAAGTTTCATAGAGGCTGTGCAATGACGCAACTGTCCCTGATGATCGATGTCGAGCGTTGCATCGGATGCAAGAGCTGTGAAGCTGCGTGCAAGGCGGAGCATGGGCTTGGACCTGGCGAGTATCGCAATCGTGTTGTGTGGCTGGGTGACACAGAGCAGCCGGCGCTCGATTTTCTGACGCTCTCGTGTCAGCACTGCGAACGACCCGCATGCCTTCGGGCGTGTCCGGTGAATCCCAAGGCGATTGTCAAAGACCCGGTCACCGGCGTAGTCAGCGTTAACGAGTCGCAGTGCACGGGGTGCGGTGAATGCGTGGTTGCGTGCCCTTATGGTGCCATGGGGTATGACGCGCAAGATCATCACGCCGTGAAATGTGATCTTTGTGATGACCGGCGCCAGGACGGCAGGCGCCCTGCCTGCGCCACGGTTTGTCCGACCGAGGCAATCAAGTTTGGCCCGCGCGCGGAACTTCTGCAGCGCGCCGAGGCCGAAAACCGCAAAACCATCGACCACGACGCCTATCTGCTTGGGCCCGCCAACATTTATCTGGATCGGGTTGGCGAACGGGAAAACGTTGTGCAGCAGTCAACAACGGCCGGCTTCTCGATCGCGGATCGTCATCGTCCGACAGTTTCCGACGACCCCGAACGAAAACGCAAGATCAAGCCGGTGTCGGTCAGATTTCCATATCGCTCGAACCGCGAAGACAGAAAGCCCGACGAAATTATTCCGGGTGGATGCAATATCTGTTTTAACTGCTGCCCGACCGAGTATCACCTCAAGGACGGCAAGGTCATTCGTGTGACCGGGAACGAAAACGATGCGCTTTGGGAAGGCAAGGTCTGCCCAAAGTCCCAGTTCCTGTTGCAGCTGTACAATAGTGAAGACCGACTGACGCAGCCGCTGAAGCGTGTGGGGAAACGCGGTGAAGGGAAATTCGAGCCCATCAGCTGGGATCAGGCGCTGGATGAAATCGCGCAAAAGCTGCGCGTGATTCGCGACGACCATGGGCCTGAAGCGCTTGGAATTTTCGCGGGAACCCGTACCGGCACGCTCACTCGCAATGGCTACATTCGAATGTTCTCGCAACTCTGGGGTACACCGAATCTGGCTGACACGGAAACCTTCTGTTCCGCGTCGAAGAGCCTGTCCTACGAGCTCACCCAGGGGGCGGTCGGTAGTGGCAACATCTATACCGAAAGCGACCTTGGGTCGGCCTCGCTGTATGTTTACATCGGCGATAATCAGGCCGAATCACGCCCGGTGCATTTCGGCATGGTCAACAACTGGCGTCTCAAGAACGGCGCCAGAATGATTGCGGTGGATCCAAGGCTGACGGTCACCGCCAGCAAAGCTGACGAATGGCTGTCGATTCGCAACGGCACCGACATGGCTCTGGGTCTTGCGCTTGCGTATCACATCTTTGATCAGCAACTGCACGACAAACAGTTCTGTGTTGACTGGGTCGAGGGCTGGGAGCAATGGCGGGACTTTTTGTTCGAGAAAGGATATTCACCGCAATGGGCCGAGGAAATTACCGGCATTGAGGCGAAACGTATCGAGTCTCTGGCAACCGAGATCGCAACGGCAGACGGGTGTGTGATATTCGCGGCACGCGGAATCAATCAGCACTCCAACGGAACCCAGACCAATCGTGCGCTTTTCTTCGTTGCCGCAATCACGGGCAACTATGGCCGAAAGGGCGGTACGTACTTTAACTACGGCACATCGACGAATATTTCGGCCAATGCTCCGGCAGATCGTCATGCGCCGATGACAAGACCTTCACTGGGCGACAGTCCAACTACCTGGCTTGAGGCGACGTTGTCAGAGTCGCCGTATGCGATGAAGGCGATCGTCACCAACAACAATCCGATGTCTGCGTGGCCGAATCAGGATCGCGTACGTGAGGCGTTTGAGGCACTGGACCTGCTGGTTCACGTCGAGCTGTTCGCTAACGACACGACGGCCTACGCCGACTACGTCCTTCCTGCAGCAACTGGCGTCGAGAAAGGCGAGATAAGTCGAGCGAGTGAAGACCGGCGTATCGTCTGGATTGACCGCATGATCGAGCCCCCGGGGGAGGCGCGACCGGACGGCTGGATCTGGATTGAGCTTGGCAAGCGCTTCGGCTTTGATGATGTGCTCAAGGAAGAATATAAAGACTCGGCGGTGTTCTGGGATGCCGAGTGCATCAACCATCCGTGGATGCGTGGCGTCACGCAAAAGCGACTGCACGCTGCGCCGACTCGCTGGGTGCGCGCCCCGGTGTTCACTGAAGATGGTGAGGAGTCGGGTACGCTGTATCTGGAAGGGACAACGGCCCACGGGTTCCCCGACGGGCATAGGTTTCCAACCGAAAGCGGAAAACTTGAATTCTGGACGCCCTCGCTCGTAGAGAAATTCCAGACGATCGGACTGTCGCCGTTGCCTGAGTTTTACACCGACCGCGAGCAGCTGGTAGATCTGCCGTACATTGAGTTTTCGGACGAGCGAGTCGTGTCACCGTTTCAGGATAACGATGCGCGTGCGGCGACCGTCTCGATTGCGGCGCCGGACGAAAATTCACCGGC
>CALHMG010000195.1 GCA_938034705.1 uncultured Gammaproteobacteria bacterium | reverse complement strand
CCAGGACTGGTGGCCTGCTGACTACGGTCACTACGGACCGCTCTTTATCAGAATGGCCTGGCACAGCGCGGGCACCTACCGAACTACCGACGGTCGTGGTGGCGCATCGACAGGCACCCAGAGATTCGCTCCCCTTAACAGCTGGCCGGACAACGGTAATCTCGACAAGGCGCGCATGCTGCTGTGGCCCGTCAAGCAAAAGTACGGGCAAAAAATCTCCTGGGCCGACCTCATGATACTGGCCGGCAACTGTGCGCTCGAATCCATGGGCTTCAAGACCTTCGGGTTCGCGGGTGGCCGCAAGGACGTGTGGGAGCCGGAACAGGATATCTACTGGGGTTCGGAAACCGAGTGGCTTGGTGATGAGCGCTACAGTGGCGACCGTGAGTTGGACAATCCACTTGCGGCTGTCCAGATGGGCCTGATCTACGTCAACCCCGAAGGCCCGAACGGCAACCCCGATCCGCTGGCCTCTGCACGCGATGTTCGCGAAACCTTTGCGCGCATGGCGATGAACGATGAAGAGACGGTTGCGCTGGTCGCGGGCGGTCATACTTTTGGTAAAGGCCATGGTGCAGGGGATCCTGCGAATGTCGGCCCGGAACCCGAAGGCGCAAGCATTGAAGAGCAGGGTCTCGGCTGGAAAAACAGTTTCGGTAGCGGCAACGCGGGTGACACGATCACGAGCGGTATTGAAGGTGCGTGGACCAGTGACCCGATCAAGTGGGACAACGGCTACTTCGATAACCTCTTCGGCTACGAATGGGAGATTGTCGAGAGTCCTGCCGGTGCGAAACAGTGGGCGCCAAAAGGTGGTGTCGCATCAGATACGGTGCCCGACGCCCACGATGCGTCAAAGACCCATGCACCCATGATGACAACCGCTGATATGGCTTTGAAGGTGGATCCGGAATACGCGAAGATCTCAAAGCGTTTTCACGAAAACCCCGCTGAGTTTGCCGACGTGTTTGCTCGCGCCTGGTACAAGCTGACTCATCGGGATCTGGGTCCGGTATCTGTGTGTCTTGGTGACGAGGTTCCGCCCGCGCAGCTGTGGCAGGACCCCGTACCTGCTGTGGATCACACGCCTGTTGATGACGCCGACATACAGGACCTGAAGTCCAGGATTCTGGATTCAGGGCTGTCAGTGGAGCAGCTGGTCACAACGGCCTGGGCATCGGCGTCGACGTTCAGGGGCTCTGACAAGCGCGGTGGTGCCAACGGCGCACGAATCCGACTTGCGCCGCAAAAAGACTGGGATGTAAATCAACCGAAGCAGCTTGCGGCGGTGTTGAAAGTTCTCGAGCAGATAGCTGCGGATTTCAACGACGCACAGAATGACGATCGGAAGATATCGGTGGCGGATCTTATCGTGCTGGCAGGAAATACCGCGGTTGAACAGGCTGCGCTCAAGGCAGGCTACGAAATCGACGTCAGTTTTGTTCCAGGGCGAACCGACGCTACTCAGGAACAGACAGACGTGGAGTCGTTTGGCGTGCTCGAGCCTGTCGCTGACGGGTTTCGCAACTATCAAAAAGCAAAATTCCCGGTGTCAGCTGAAGAGATGCTTGTTGATAGAGCGCAGTTGTTAACGCTTAGTGCGCCGCAGATGACGGCTCTGGTCGGCGGGTTGCGCGCACTGAACGCAAACTTCGATCAAAACAGTCACGGTGTCTTCACTGATCGTCCGGGCGTGTTAAGCAATGACTTCTTCACCAATCTGCTGGACATGCGGACGACGTGGAAAGCGGCTTCTGACGCCGACGATATTTTCGAAGGACGCGATCGCGCTACCGGAGACCTCAAGTGGACGGGCACGCGCGCCGACCTGATCTTTGGATCCAACTCCGAACTGCGGGCCCTGGCGGAGGTTTATGCCAGCGAAGACGGTGAGGTGAGGTTCCTTCAGGACTTTGTTGCGGCCTGGGAGAAAGTAATGAATCTGGATCGATTCGACATCTCAAGCTGATACAGGCGGGCACCGCCCGTCGCGGTCACGGACAGGCAATCTGGAGGGTCAGATTGCCTGTCTCACACGATGTCGGCGGGCGGGACCTCGTGCAGCAGCGATTCACCGTTTACGTATCGCACGATGTTGTCGAGGAACAGCTGATCCCATCGATCACGGACGCCGTCACCGTTAAAGGAAGTGTGCGACGTCATGCGAATGCGAGGATGTGACCAGATCGGATTCGAAGCCGGTAGCGGTTCTTCATGAAAGACGTCGAGTATGGCGTTTGCGAGTTTGTTTTCATCCAGCGCCGCGATCAGAGCATCGTCATCGATTAAGCCGCCGCGTGCGATGTTGATGAGTATCGCGTTTTCGTTGACTGATTCAAAAAACTTTTGATCTACAAAGCCGCGAGTCTCGTTGTTTAGCGGGCAGGCCAGCACGATGATGTCGGCGTCGGGCAGAAAACCCGGCAGATCATTTAATGTTCCAACACGGTCGACATGCTCACCTTTTGTCTGCGATCGCCGAATGACTGATGTAGATGCCCCAAATGCTTTTACGCGTCGGGCGATTTCCTGAGCAATAGGCCCGAAGCCGACGATCAGCCACTCGGTACGCGACAGTTCTCTGAACGGCGTACGCTCCCAGGTCTTGCTCGACTGCAGCGACCGCTGAACGTCGACCGGATGAACAAGGCTCATGGCCTGGGCCATGACGTACTCTGATATTGCAACGGCCTGAGCGCTGCTGTTGCAGATGCGAGTCCCGTTGTCCGAGATTTTTTTGTAGTAAGGGTCATCCAGACCCGCGTTGAAGGTCTGCAGCACGCCCAGTGATTTGCAGGCGAGGGCGGTTTCGCATACCGCCCGTTTTTCTTCCGCACCGCTCAGGTGATAACTCATCCAGAGATAGTCAATCTCCATGTCTGACGCAGGGACGGTCCTGCCATCTACTTTGAAGTTGCTGTCGCTGTCGAACGCGATGATGTCTATGTCCAGTGACAGGGCATCGAGCTTCTCGCCGATGTGATCCAGGGTGGACTGGTGGAGTGCGACGGTCTTGGGCATGGTGTCTGCGGTGCGAAGATGAGCGTGTGACCACGGTATACACGACTCCCGGGCCGCTCGCTACAGGTGCTTTTGCGCTGCCCGGATTCCGTTACGAGCGGCATCCGAGTGGTTTATCTCTGGATATCTCGCCCAGCGGCAAACCGAACGCGACAGCTTTCGATTCTGCTACACAAGAACTCTGCAACCACCTGCGCTCGAGAACATCGGGCGTGGTGTCCTTTAGTCGTGAACGATGGAGACGATCATGTCAGCACCTCCCCTTGAAGGCGTCACCGTGCTTGAGCTTGGTGAACTTGTCGCGGGGCCTTTTATTGGCACGCTCCTCGGTGAGTTTGGTGCGAACGTCATCAAGGTAGAACGACCGGGTCGTGGTGATGTGCTGCGCAAGTTCGGACCATCGGTTGAGGGCGAGAGCTACTACTGGGAGGCGAACGGTCGCAACAAGAAGTCTGTTGTTCTGGACCTGCAGACGCCCGAGGGCATCGAAGTACTCGGTGACCTGATGGCGCACTGCGACATCATCATCAACAGTCTTCGGCCTGGAACCATGGAGAAGTGGGGTTTCACTGAAGAGGTGATTCGCGGCAAATTTCCTGACGCAGTCATCGTTTATACGTCTGCGTTTGGTCGTCATGGTCCTTATGCGGACAAGGGTGGATATGACCCGGTCGCGCAGGGATTTAGTGGTTTGAGTCACCTTACCGGTGACCCTGCTGGTCCACCGATGCGCGCCGGTGGATCGATACCGATGTCAGATTTCATGACCGGGATTCTGGGTGCGCTCGGCGCCGTCCTGAGCTTGTACACACGTGACGCCAACAACGGCGGGACCGGAAAGGGGCAGTCTGTGGATGTGGCACTTTATGATCTGGCTTTTCGCATGACGGCGCCGCTGCTGGGGTATTACGACGGCTCTGGCGTCGCGGTGAATCGCAACGGCAGTCAGAGTCTGGGCGGTGCACCGACCGGTCACTTTCAAACATCTGACGGGCACTGGATCTGCACGGCTGTGCAGAACGAACAGCAGTTTGGACGACTTGCGAAACTGATTGGCCGCGACGACTGGCTGACCAATTCCGAGTACAGCGATTCCGACGGTCGCACACGGCATCGCGATACTATCTGTGCTGATTTCGCCGCGTGGGCAAAAACGCAGACTCGTGGCGAGTTGATTGGTGCATTCGACAGCGTCGGACTTGTTGCGGGTCCGATCAACTCCATCGCCGATATCGCCGAAGATCCACACCTCGCTGAAAGAGGTTACACGTGGGTAGATGATCCCAAAATGGGTCGTTATCGAACGCCGGACGTCGTGCCACGATTATCGGACACCCCCGGCGGGGTCTGGGCCAAAGCGCCGTCACTCGGTGGGGACACGCGCGACATTCTCAAAAGCGTGCTGTCCTATTCAGATGAACGCTGCGACGAACTCAGTTCGTCGGGCGCTACCAACTAGCAAAGGCGAAATAGCAATGAAAGCAATGGTTTTAAAAACCGCAACGGGCGTCGACGCGTTACAGCTGACTGAACTTGAGCAGCCGAAAACCGGCACGGACGATGTGCTTGTCCGGATGCGTGCGTCATCGCTGAACTGGCGCGACACCCTTATCTTCAAAGGCGGCTACCGCAAGCAGCAGAAGATGGAAAATCTGATACCGCTCACGGATGGCGCGGGCGAAGTGGTCGAGGTCGGAAGTGAAGTCAGTAACTGGAAACCCGGCGACCGCGTTACCGCGAATTTTTGTCCACAATGGATCGGTGGCGAGCCTGACGGGCAGGCTGTGCAAAGCCCGGCGGGCAAAACCGAAGACGGTATGCTCTGCGAGTTTCGCAAGTTCAAGGCCCACGAGCTTGTGAGGACTCCGGACCATCTCAGTCATGTCGAGGCGGCCACGCTTCCTTGCGCCGGGCTGACAGCATGGAACGCGCTCGTCACGCTGGATCAGATCAAACCGGGAGACGTTGTGTTGACTCAAGGCACCGGCGGCGTGTCTTTGTTCGCGTTGCAGTTCGCAAAGATGGCGGGCGCGGAGGTCATCATCACATCTTCAAGCGATGAAAAACTGCAGCGCGCAAAAAGTCTCGGTGCAGATCATGTCATCAACTACAACTCCACTCCCGACTGGGGCAAGTCCGCGCTTGAAATCTCAGGCGGGCGCGGGGTCGATCATGTTGTTGAACTTGGCGGCACACAGACCCTCAAGCAAAGTCTGATGGCCGTTCGCCCGGGAGGTACCGTGAGTATGATCGGGGTGCTGTCGGGCGCGACTTTTGGCGACATTCTGTTGCCGTTCGTTGTCAGCCGACAGGTTAGATTGCAGGGCGTGACCGTGGGCAGTCGCCAGGGGCTGGAAACAATGGGGCGCGCGATGGCGTCTCATGGCATCAAGCCGGTGGTCGACAGCAGTTACGCGATGCAGGACACGGCCGCCGCCATGGATTACCTCGCGTCCGGCAGGCACTTTGGCAAAGTCTGTATTGAAATCTGACAACCGTCACGTGCCGATTGTGATCTGACTGCTGACGCGCGTAGCTCTCGGAGTCGTTTCGTTTCCGGGTTGTTTGGTGGCTGGCAGATTGCAACTTACGGCCGGTCGGATATAGGGTTTCCAGACGACATTTAGATCTCATTTAAAGACCAGGTTATGGGGAGACGCTGATGAAAGCTGTTCGAGCACACAAGTTTGGCGGGCCGGAAGTCATTCAGATCGACGAGGTCGATGATCCCGTTGCTGGCGCGGGCCAGGTAGTCATCGATATCAAGGCCGCTGGTGTCAATCCGGCCGACACCTACATGCTGGGTGGGGCCTACGCCATAAAACCGGATCTTCCTTACACACTCGGCGCGGATGCCGCCGGCGTGATCTCTCAAGTCGGTGCCGGAGTTGACAGGTTCAAAGTGGGTGATCGCGTCTACGTGGGTATCTGTCTCGGCTTCAACCCCACCGGGTGCTACGCCGAAAAGCTGGTACGCGCTCACGAAGATGTTGCGCCGCTGCCAGATAACGTGAGCTTTGCCCAGGGGGCCGCTCTGGGTACCGCGTATGTCACCGCACACTATGGCCTTTTTGCGCGGGGCGATGCGAAGGCAGGGGAGTGCGTGTTCATCCACGGCGCGAGCGGTGCGGTCGGGACCGCGGCGATAGAGTTCGCAAAGCGTGCCGGTCTCACCGTGATCGGTAGCGCCGGAACCCAACGCGGAATGGAGCTGGTCAAGAGTACGGGTGCGGATCATGTCGTCGACCACACCGCTGAAAATTACATGGAGGCGGTACGCGAGGCTTCCGGCGGTGACGGCCCACAGCTGATTCTGGAAATGCTCGCAAACGTTAATCTCGCCGCGGACCTGGATGTGGTGGCGAAATACGGACGCATCATCGTCATCGGCAATCGCGGTGAAATTACGGTCAATCCTCGAATGACCATGATGAAAGAACTTGATGTTCGCGGCATGGCGATCTTTAACGGCAGCCGCGAAGAAATGGAGCGGATTGTGGACGACATGGCGGTGGCTTTAGTCGACGGCTCTTTGAATCCGGTCGTGGGACGAGAAATGCCGTTGTCGGAAGCTGCCACCAGTCACGTCACGGTGCTTGAGCCGGGCGCCCATGGAAAAATCGTGTTGATTCCCTGAACGTGAGAAGACCTGGGCAGGCATGTGCAGATTGGTTCTGATCTTTTCGAAGTGACTGACGGTGAACAGGACTTCGATTAGTTCCGCTTCGGCGCGGCCAGTTTTTTCAAGTATCCTGAAACCGACTTTGACACTCTCAGGAGAATTGCGGTGACTGAAGCCAAACGCGAGTCATCAACCTACACGCCGATTTCTCATCGAGGTGTGTGGCGTTCAAGTGAGGTGACGAAAAAGGACTTTGAGATCGAGCTGGACCAGGCGCAACTGGATGCGTTCGCGTCTATTGTTCACTCGTGCAAAGACATCCCGGTCGAGTCAATTACCCCGGCCGATGTTGACTTCGGACCTGTGTCCGGACTTCTTGACGCCGCGCATCACGAGGTGCGTGATGGCCACGGTCTTGTAATCCTGCGCGAATTTTCGGTTGAACGTTTTTCGAAAGACGAACTCGAGCGGCTGCACTGGATCATCGGCCTGTATCTGGGCACACCCATGTCCCAGAGTGTGATGGGCGATCGCCTGGGGCACGTTGTCGGCATTGGCGGCAAAGATCCCAAAGAGCGTGCCTATCGCAACAGTACAGAGCTTGCAATGCACACCGACGCCTGCGATATCGTCGGGATGCTCTGCCTGCAAAAGGCAATCTCCGGCGGCGTCAGCGGTTACGTCAGCGCATTCGCGATTTACAACGAGGTACTCAAACGTCGACCAGATCTGTTGCCGATTCTGTTTCGCGGGTTTCACTACCACCGGTTTGGAGAAGAGGCGCCGGGTGAGTCGCCAGTCACCGAAGAGCGGGTGCCTGTTTTCTCGATGCATGAAGACTGCCTGAGCATCAACTATCTGCGGGCCTACATTGATCTGGCGAGTCAGGAGATGAACCAGCCACTCACTGACGACGAGATTGAGGCGCTGGATCTGTTGGACGAAATCGCTCATGACGACGAATTCGCGGTTCAGTTTGTAACCGAGCCCGGTGAGGCTGTGTATTTCAACAACTTCACAACGCTGCATAACCGCACCGCGTTTGAGGATGCCCGGGAGCAGTCGCGCAAACGACATCTTTTACGCCTGTGGCTGGTCGCGCACAATCCAAGGCCCAAAGGCGACACGCTCGACATGTACGAAGGTCGGGGCATTACTAAACAGGAAGGACGCGACACCTACCTCGATCGCGACCTCGACTATCGGGAATTCAACGGTTCCGAGAGGCGCGGCGGTAGCTAGATCATCAACTCTACCGCCGTTGCTCCGCAATGCCCGGACGTGAACCGTCAACTACGCATGCGTGAGCCGTCTGGGTCGTATAGCGGTTGGCCCTGAACTATGGCCGCGCAGGGTTCACCGAGAATTTCGACCTCGACCCCGGTACCGGCTGCAGCGTACTCGCTCGCGACATATCCCATCGCCATTGACTGCCCCACATGGTGCGCGTAGCTCCCGGATGAGACATAGCCAACGGCTTCACCATCTTTGAGAATCGCTTCGTCCAGAGACACATCGATTGGCGTGTCGACGGTTAGCGTGACCAGGCGTCGCGCGACTCCTTCCTGCTGAATTTTCCGGGTGGCCGCCTTGCCGGTGAAATCCTTGTTCCAGTTGATAAAGGTGTCCATGCCGGATTCGACTGCATTGAAGTCCGGTCTGAACTCGAGTCCCCACGCGCCCCACGCTTTTTCAAGACGCATGCTCATCATCGCCCGATTGCCGTACCACGTATATCCAAGATCCGCGCCGGCATCTTCGATCGCCTCTGCGAGGCGCAGCAGATATTGCGGCCTGCAGTAGATTTCGTAACCCAGCTCGCCCGAAAAACTTAAGCGGTTCAGCACAACCGGCACGCCGCCAACGTATGTCATGCGCGTATCGCGAAACTTCAAGGCGTCACCGGATACGTCATCCCGGGTGATTCTCGCCAGCAGTTCTCGAGATTTGGGTCCTGAAAGCGCGATGCCGTGCCAGTCGGAGGTCTGGTTTTCGTGACTGACACCCGCTGGCAGAGTTCTTGCGAACCATCGTCGGTGCGCGTCCTGCATAGCGCCGGAACCAAAGAGCATGAAGTGTTCGTCATCAAGACAGGCGACCGTGAGATCACCATACAGACGTCCATTATCAGTCAGCATCGGCGTCAGGGCGATGCGGCCGGGTCCCGGAATATGGCCGGCCATGGTCTGGTTCAACCATTCGCGCGCGCCGCTTCCCTTGATCAAATGCTTGGCGAAGTTGGCGAGCTCAATGCCGCCGACGCCTTCGCGCACCGCTTTAACCTCCCGCGCGACATAATCATGGGAACGATTACGTTCAAAGGTCGGGTCTTCCCACGCATCGTCGGGGCTGTTCGCAAACCACAGTGCGTGCTCAAGACCAAAGGCCTGGCCCATGAGCGCACCTTTTGAAATCAGGCGATCGTGGAGCGCGGTCGTCTGCTGTCGCCGTCCCTTGGGTAAGGTTTCGTTAGGGAAGGTCATTACAAACCGCCGCTCGTAATTTTCCGTAGATTTGACGGTGCCCCAGTCCGGCGTTGCCCAGTCGCCGAAGCGCGCGACGTCCATTGCCCAGACGTCGATGGAGGGTTCGCCGTCGATCATCCACTCGGCCATGGTCAAACCAACGCCGCCGCCCTGACAGAAGCCCGCCATCACGCCTACCGCACACCAATAGTTGTGCATGCCGGGTACGGGGCCGATAAGCGGGTTGCCATCAGGGCCGAACGTGAACGGGCCGTTGATGGCCTGACGGATACCGGCTTCGCCAAGCGCGGGAATGCGATCAAAACTCAGCTGCAGTCGATCGGCGATGTGTTCAAGATTGGGTTGCAGTAGCTCATGACCAAAATCCCACGGCGTCCCCTCAACTTTCCACGGAACACCGACCGGTTCATAGGTGCCAAGTAACAGGCCGTCACGTTCCTGACGAAAATAGATATTGGCTTCGTAATCGATACCGCACGGGAGGCGAGAGCCAAAGTTGGCAACTTCATCAATTTTTTCGGTGAGCAGATAGTGGTGTTCCATCGGCTGTACCGGTGGCGCGAACCCGGCCATGGCGCCGACCTCCCGCGCCCACAGTCCACCGCAGTTCACTATGTGCTCGGCATTGATAACACCTTTGGAAGTTGTCACATCCCATGTGCCATCGGCGCGCTGTGTCGTCCGGGTGACCGGTGTATGGGTAAAGTATCTCGCGCCGTGATGTCGGGCGGCCTTGGCGAATGCGTAGGTCGTTCCGGACGGATCAACGTCGCCATCCTGATCATCCCAAAGCGCCGCGAGATAATTCTTCGGGTCTATCAGCGGGTGGCGTTCGGCAACTTCCCGGGGCGAGATGAACTCCTGATTCAGACCCATGTAACGCGCTTTGGAGCGCTCGCGTTTGAGATAGTCGTGCCAGGTTTTATTGGATGCGAGATAAAAGCCGCCGGTTAGATGCAGGCCGGTGGCGTGACCGGAGAGTTCTTCAATTTCCTTGTAGAGATTGATCGTGTAACTCTGCAGTCGCGAGATGTTTGGATCTGAACTGATTGTGTGGATCTGTCCTGCCGCGTGCCAGCTGGAACCGGATGTCAGCTCGTCGCGCTCGAGAAGCACGGCATCTTTCCAGCCAAACTTCGCAAGATGAAAGAGAATCGAGCAGCCAACCACGCCGCCGCCAATAATGACGACCTGGGCATGGGACGGTAGCGCGGCGGTGGTTGCTCCTTCTTTGACGGGTTCTGGCATCGGGTATCTCCTGTGATTCTCTTAAGGCCGGTGCTTGTTGTTCAGTACCATGCATCCGGCAGCTCGGCTTTGCGTTTCGCAACGTAGGCGTCGAGCGCCTCTTTTGTGCCGGGGTCCATTGCGGGCTGTTCGTAGGCATCCAGCATGGCGTTCCACTTGTGAAAGGCGCGCTGGCGCATGTCCTGGCTGCCTTTTTCTTCCCAGCTCTCGACGTTCTCGCTGTCGCTGAGCTGCGCATCATAAAATGCGTTCTGGTAGTGGCGCATCGTGTGTGCCGAACCCAGAAAGTGACCGCCCGGTTCTACCTCTTCAAAGGCGTCGCGGGCGAACTGATCTTCGCTCATGTCGAGACCGCCGAGTATTTTCTGGTAGCTGCCCAGACGATCAGCGTCCATTACGAGTTTTTCGAAGCCGGTGGCGAGGCCACCCTCAAGCCACCCGGCTGCGTGCAGGGTGAAGTGCGAACCTGCCAGCATTGTGGAGTGCATCGAGTCCGCACTTTCGTAAGCGGCCTGTCCGTCTTCAACTTTGGATGCGGTCAGTGAGCCTCCGCATCGCAGCGGCAGGTTTACGCGTCGCGCGAGCTGACCGATGAGATAGTTCGACAGTACGGGCTCGGGCATTCCAAAGGTTGGCGCTCCTGACTTCAGGCTCATGGACGAAAGGAAATTGCCCATCACGAATGGTGCACCCGGACGAACCAGCTGGGCGAAGGCACAGCAGATCATTGCCTCGGCCATAGCCTGCGCGACCGCGGCCGCGGTCGAAACCGGACCCATTGCGCCAGTGAGAATGAACGGCGTCACGACCATGGCCTGTCCGCGGGATGAGTACACCTGAATGGCTTCGGTGACAACGCGATCGATCAACAACGGTGAGTTGGTATTCACGTTGGCCATGATGACCACGTTGTTGTCCATTGTTTCCTTGCCGTGAAGGATTTCGGCCATGTCGACGCTGTCCTGGGCTCGGCTTTTTTCGGTGATCGCGCCGAGATGCGGCTTGTCGTTCAACGTCATGTGCGCATACACCATGTCGAGGTGACGCTTCGAAACGGGAATGTCCGTTGGTTCTGCTATGACGAGCCCGCTGTGGTGCAGGTTCGGGTGCATGTGCGTCAGCTTGACGAGTTTTTCAAAATCATCAAACGTGGCGTAACGGCGGCCACCTTCGAGGTCGCGCACAAACGGCGCGCCGTAAATCGGTGCAAAAACCTGATTGTCGCCGCCGATGACGACGGACCGTTCCGGATTTCGAGCCAGCTGGGTAAATTCGCTCGGCGCCTTGGCGCACTGGGCTCGGACCCACTGCGCGTCGGCGAAAACTTTGTCGCCGACCATTTTGACGCCGGCCTCCTGCCAGATTCGTGTCGCCTCCGGGTCATCACGAAACGCGAAACCGATGTTCTCGAACATCCAGTCAACCTGGGATTCGAGTTTGATCAGCTGCTCCTCATCGAGCGCATCAAAGAACGGCAGCCGGCGTTTGATGTAGGGCGTCGCCGGAGCGGCTGCCGGGGCCTTTGTGCCGGTGCGTGCGCGGCGGGGACGTCGAGCCATGGGATTACCAGGAGTGATGCGACATTAAAAGAATACCGCTGGAAAACAGGCTTGTGATCGCAGTATATTTTGATCGAACACATAGATACAGACTATGCGAAAAACACTCAAACTCATTGCATCACCGCGCAACCTGTTCGTGTTCGAGGCGGCGGGTCGCCTTGGCTCGTTTACGCTGGCAGCGCAGGAACTTGGAATGCGTCAGCCCTCCGTCAGTGCCGCAATCAAACAGCTTGAGAACGGTCTTAACGTTCGCCTCTTCGATCGTGGCCATCGTCAGGTCACGCTGACCTCAGCCGGCTTGCGGTTTTTCGCCGACGTCTCTGCAGCCCTGCGCGGGATCGAAAGTGCAGCACAAGCCGTTCACAGCATGGGGCGCGCCGAGTACGTGACGCTGAATTCGTCGTCGGCTTTCTCGCACTACTGGATCATGCCAAAGCTGCATCATTTGCGAGAACAGCATCCGGATATTGATCTGCGACTCCAGAACAGCGTCAACGAGCCCGATCTGGACGCCGAAAACATCAGTATTTCGGTTCGCCTGGGTGATGGCGACTGGCCGGACTGTCATGTGGCGAGGCTTGCCGACGAAGTCATTCTGCCGGTTGCCAGTCCTGGCGTGATGCGAGCCGCACGCAATCTGCGCTCAGTGCCGGACCTGCTCAATGAACGTCTGATTCATCTGGAAGAGCCGGTGCGAATTCGGCCAACGTGGAAACAGTGGTTTGAGTACCACGGTATCGCCGACGTCGATATCGCCGAAGGCATCCGCCTGAACGATCACGCGCTGGTGTTGCAGGCCGCGCAGACCGGCGAAGGGTTTGCTCTGGGATGGCATCACATTGTGGGTGATCAGTTCAGTCGCAACCTGCTCGCAGGACGAGAAGACTGGGGCTGGAACACGGGGCGTGGAATTTATCTCGTGTGGTCCAAATCCCGCGAACTTTCCGGGAACGCGAAAAAAGTTCGCGACTGGATTTTGTCTTTTGTGTAGGCATCCGGACAGAGATGATCCATCA
>CALHMG010000194.1 GCA_938034705.1 uncultured Gammaproteobacteria bacterium | reverse complement strand
TGATCCCAGAGGTATTCAAGAAGTCCCTTGCTTTCCTCGCGCGTCATGCCTTCAAACCGGTCCGTAAACGCGCGGTTCACAAAAAGGTGACGTCTGCCCGTGTCGGGGTGCGTTCTCACAACCGGGTGTAGTGTTTCCTCGAGTTCAGAGCTTGCGGTTGCGTCGTAGGCGTCGGTAGAAAAACTGGCGTCGTCGTCGACCGGGGCGTGATCCAGCGATGCCGAGGCGGTACGCGGTTCCTCTCGCCCATAGGTCATGGCGCTTGAGTGAACCGCCCGCAGGCCCTCAAGCATGCGGCGCATTCCTTTTGACAGCGACTCATACGCCAGATACTGATTGGCGAACATCGTGTCACCACCCGCGCTCGGTGCGTCAGCGCAGTACAGCATCGCGTATTTGTGTGGCCGTTTTCGACAGGTAACGTCGGCGTGCCAGAATCCGCCCAGATTGAACTTGCTGTCTTCGGCTTCCTTGATGAAGCCGAAGATATAGGGGTTGTTGTTGACGTTCGGCAATTTGAAGGTGCCGACAAAAGGTTCGGCATCAAGCTCGCCAAAACGCTGCATGAATTTGATCAGCTGATCCGGGTCCACAGCGTTTGATCCACGAATCGCCACAACCAGGTGATCTTTCAGCGTTTGCCGTATCAACGACTGGGTTGAATCGTCGAGATCCTGACGAAGGTCTATGCCGTGCAGTTCTGCCCCGATAGTCCCCGATATCGGTAGCGCCACAGGTTTATCTGCCTCGACTACCCGTTCGCTCAGTGTTTGCATAGTTTCGGACTCGTTTGCGGTTGATGGTTTCACACAAAGACGCCTGACCTGATCATAACTGTACCCGGATGTTCGCCGGGCTGCGCTGCGCGTTTCTGCCGATGAGCGACGTTCCCGTATGGGCTAAATCGAAGCGGTCGCCGCAGATTCTCACTGCGCCGAAATACTTCGCCCAAGAATCATGTCCGCGGCCTTTTCCGCGATCATGATGGTTGGAGCATTGGTGTTGCCCGACGTCACCGCGGGCATCACGGACGCATCGACCACACGCAAGGCGTCGAGTCCGTGTACTTTGAGTTCGGCATCCACCACCGACATGGGATCGCTTTTCGGGCCCATGCGACAGGTGCCGACCAGATGGTAAACGGTAGAGCCGGTGTCTCTCGCCCAGTCGAGCAGCTCGTCGTCACTCTGGGCGTCAGGGCCGGGGTGCGTTTCGGTCACGCCGAATCCTGACAGTTCCGGGGTGCTCAAGAAACGTCGCGCCAGCTTGATACCGCCAACCAACGCCTGCCTATCGACCTCCAGCGCCAGATAGTTTGGCTGAACGCGCGGACTGTCGAACGGGCTGCTCGACGCGGCGCGAATGTAGCCCCGGCTTTCGGGTCGGTGCTGCCAGCACCCGCACGTCATGCCCGGGTAGTCATCGAGCAGGCCGACCTGGCCGTCCTGATAGCTGGCGGGCGTAAACGTCATCTGAAGATCCGGGTAGTCGAGGGATTCATTCGAACGCCAGAAGACGTGCGCCAGAGATGGAGACAGACCCAGAACGCTGGGACGACGGAACAACCAGTTAAGCGCTTCAAACCCCAGTCGTGGCCAGCGGGTTCGGTCGTTGATGGAGTCGCCGTTGGCAACGCGGGCGACCATCCGGATGGCGAAATGATCCTGAAAGTTTTCACCAACGCCTGCCAGTACGTGAACGGGTTTTACGTTGATCTCGTTGAGCAGCTCGCCAGGCCCGACTCCCGAAATTTGCAGCAGACGTGGCGAATTGACCGTGCCGGCGCAAACGATAACTTCGCAATTGGCGTGAACGGTCTTCGGGGTGCCGTGTTCACCGCCGGCGAGATATTCCACGCCCGTTGCGCGATGCTGCTCGATGACAATGCGCGTGACGTGCGCTTCGGTACGCACGTCCAGCCTTTGTCCGTGCTGCTTTCGCGCCGGATGCAGAAAAGCCGCGGCGGTGCTCATCCGCCGCGTGCGATATATCGTGCGCTGATAGTAACCAACGCCGGCCTGGTCACCGGCATTGTGATCGGGGTTTCGCGGAATGCCCAATGCGACGACGCCGTCAATGAAGGCATCACAAAGGGGGTGCTTCCAGTCAATATCAGAGACTTTCAGTTCGCCCGTTGTGCCGCGGTAGGTTTCGTCGAGTTCCCCGAGTCGCGTTTCGCTGCGCTTGAAGTAGGGCAGTATGTCGCGATAGCCCCAGCCGGGGTTGCCGAGCTGTTCCCACTTGTTGTAATCGTCGGGCTGTCCGCGGTTATAGACAAGTCCGTTGATGGAGCTTGAGCCGCCCAGCGTTTTGCCCTGGGCGATGTTGACCTGGCGACCGCCAAGGGGTTCGCCGGGCTCGGTCTTGTACTGCCAGGCGTATTTCTGGCTGGTCACCATTTTGATAAAGCCGGCCGGCATCTTGACGTACGGATGGTTGTCGCTGGGTCCGGCCTCCAGTACGCAGACGCTCGCGCCGCTCTCGCACAGCCGGGTTGCAAGCGTGCTTCCGGCAGAGCCTGCGCCAACAACAATGTAGTCGAATGTATCGGTCACGTTGGGTGTGCTCCTTTATGGTTGCGCATGTTAATTCAGCTCCGGTCCGCCGGCGTCAGGGTCGCGCCGCTTTCGAGCATGGTGTCAATTTGTTCGGCCGAGAATCCGATCTCGGCAAGTACCGCTTCACTGTGTTCGCCGAGTCTGGGTTGCAGCCGCTGAAGATCCATCGACTCGTGATTGAATCGAACCGGCGCGTCTGGCATGACAAGGTCGCCTTCGGACGGGTGCGAGATCTCGCGGAACATGCCGACGGCCTGAAGATGCGGATCATCGCGAAGCGACTCGAGTTTCGCTATCGGCGCTGCCGGGATTTCAAGGCGCTCGAACATCTCAAGCCAGTGCGCACTTGATTCGGTCGCCACGATCTCGGCCGCTGTCTGATAGACAAAATCGATGTGCTCGGCGCGAGACGCCAGGGTCTGAAAACGTGCGTCTTCACTCAGATCGTGTCGCCCGGTCTCACCCAGAAACCGTTGCCACTGCGGGTCGGTGTAGATGAGTACACAGATGTGGCCATCCGCGGTGGCGTAGGGTCGGCGTGATTTCGCCAGCACCCGCGCGTAGCCGATGTCACCTTCCGGTGGCTCGAACGTGTGACCGTAAAGGTGCTCCAGCAGCGTGAACGAGGTCATGGTTTCGAGCATGGGTACCTCGAGGTACTGACCTTCGCCACTGCGTTCGCGCGCAAACAGCGCGGCGTTGATTGCGTAGGCCGCGGTGAGACCACAGGTTTTGTCGCCAATGATTGTTGGCATGTACCGCGGCTCACCCGTCGCACGGTGCATGACGTCGGCAAGACCGCTGCGACCGACGATGACATCGTCGTAGGCGGGCTGTCCGCTGTAGGGACCTTCCTCGCGATAGCCAACAAGCGCCGCAAATATTATTTTGGGGTTACGTTTGCGTACAGCGGTTTCAGAAAACCCGAGGCGATCGAGCGCCTGGGGTCGAATCGAGTGTACAAACACGTCAGCGGAATCGATCAGTGCCCACAGTGCCTCGCAAGCTGCAGCTTGCTTGAGATCCAGTACAACAGATCGCTTGTTTCGGTTGATGCCTAGAAACAGTGCGGCCATGTCGCTCGAACGTGCCGGACCCGTGTATCGGGTTGTGTCTCCGGCGGGGGCTTCAACCTTGATGACGTCTGCACCGAGATCGCCAAGAATCTGGGTCGCGTAGGGACCCAGGACGACGGACGTCAGGTCGACAACCCGAACACCGTCGAGTGGCTTGGACACGTGAATCTCCTGATCAGGCTGCGGATATCGATCGTAACAAGGGGTGGCGACTGCCGCGAGAAGGTGATCCAGGTGCGGAAGCTGACGCCCGGTTTGACAGCGATGCGAACCACTGTCCGGACAGGACCGTGCCACCACACACCGGGATGCCGTACAAGAGCAAGAGACGCCGGTGCGATTCAACGCGTCGAGTCTTGACTGGAAGAGGGAATCGACATGGCGACACCAGACAGCACCATTGATGAGCACGGTCAGACTCGGGATAGACGCGACGAGTGGCGCTCGGGTCGTCCGGCCAGCTTCGAGCCGCTGCTCGATTTTCCGACGTCACCGCAACGCATTGTCAGATGGTTGTTCGGGTTTCCCGGCTTCTTCGTTCCGTGGTTTGCGATTTACATGGTGCTGATCGCAATCGCCTACACGTTCTTTACCCCTGCGCTCACCCGGATGGAATCGTTCGCGCCGGGTTGGATGTTTCAAATCCTGCTGCGCAACGTCGTGCTGCTGGTGCTCTGGACCGGCGCCTTTCATCTGTGGTTCTGCGGTTTCAGGAAACAGGGACGAATCGCCAAGTACAACGGCAGGTGGATGGCACGAAACAGCAAGGTGTTCATGTTTAACGACCAGGTGAAGGACAACATGTTCCTGGCCGTTGTGTCTGGCGGCGTCATCTGGAGCGGCTATGAATGTGTCTTCTGGTGGGGCTACGCAAACGCGTGGTTGCCCCGGATTGATTTTGCCTCCAGTCCCGTCTGGTTTGTGCTCTGGATGCTCATGATTCCGATCTGGCGCAATTTTCATTTCTACTGGACACACCGGTGGCTGCACTGGAAGCCGCTTTATGATCACGCTCATCGCATTCACCACAAAAACGTCAACGTCGGGCCCTGGTCAGGCATGGCGATGCACCCGACCGAGCATTTGATCTACTTCAGCAGCATGCTGATTCACCTGATTGTGGCCAGTCATCCGTTGCACATGATGTTCAACGGTTTTCAGACGGCGCTCGGGCCGGCGCTAAGCCACTGTGGCTTCGACGAGATCGTGTTCGCCGAGAAACTCAAGCTGCGCAACGATCGCTATCTTCACTATCTGCATCATCGCCATCACGATGTGAACTATGGCGAGAGCAACGTGCCGCTGGATAAATGGCTCGGCAGCTATCACGACGGCTCGCCCGAAGCGGACGCACACTTTGCGCGCCTGCACCGAGAGCGTTTACAGGCAACTAAATCGCAGTGACGCAAGCCCGCTGTCCGCTGTATTCGGCAAGCTGAAGGCGTTCAGAATCGGGCTGTGGGTCAGTCACCCTGACATCGCAAACCCCGAGTAGCCGTTTTTCGCAATCTCGTCGCACCGACGTCGATACTCGGGAAAACCGCCGTAGTAGGGCAGGAACACCCGGGCCTTGCCGGCGATATTGGCGCCCACATACCAGCTGTCGGCGGATGATTTAAGTCCGCGCCCGGCGGTGTCCTGCACATGCGCCCACCATTCGCTTTCGGCTTGCGCGGTGGGTTCAACAATGTTGTGGCCGGCGTCGCGAGCATACGCAATGCACGCTGTAATCCACTGCACGTGCTGTTCGATACTGGGCAGCATGTTGGTCAGTACCGAAGGACTGCCAGGGCCGTTTACCGTGAATAGATTTGGAAAGTCGTTCATCGCAATACCGAGATAGGTGCTCGGGCCGTCCTTCCATCGCTCCCTGAGCAGTGCGCCACCCCGACCGCGAATGTCAATGCGCGTCAGCGCACCGGTCATGGCGTCGAACCCTGTCGCAAAGACAATGACGTCGACGTTGTATTGCTGCCCGCCGACTTCAATACCCTTTGAGTTGATGCGATCTATCGGATGCTGACGTAAATCCACCAGCGATACATTGTCGCGGTTGTACGTCGCAAAGTAGTCGGTATCCACGCACAGACGTTTGCCGCCGATAATATTGTCAGGGCAGAGCAGCTCGGCAACATCGGGGTCGTTGACCACGCTGCGAATCTTGTCGTGCACGAAGGATTTCATCGTGTCGTTGGCGGCCTCGTCCATCAGAATGTCGTCGAACGAGGCGAGAAACAGCAGGCCGCCTTCGCGCCAGCGCCGTTCGTATTCGGCGATGCGTTCGGCCTCATCGACACTCATTGCAGATCGCTTGGCGTGTTCTCCTGCGATGTTGTTGAACGTCTCACCCTGGCGAGCGCGAAGATCGGCGTAGTTTGCTTTGATCTTCGCCGCGTAGTCCGGATCCATAGGATGATTGTGAGCGGGTACGGAGTAGTTCGGCGTACGCTGAAAAACGGTGACACTCGCAGCGTCTTTGGCAATCATCGGAATGGACTGGATAGCTGATGAACCTGTACCCACGACCGCAACGCGCTTGTCTCTGAAGTCGACTCCGTCATGAGGCCAGAGCGCCGTGTGATGAAGTTCGCCGTTAAAGTCATCGCGCCCGCGCACATCGGGCCAGTTCGGCACCGAGAGGCTACCGGTGGCCATGATGCAAAAGCGGGCCGTGACGGTGTCACCGTCCTCGGCGTGAAGCGTCCAGAGCGCCGACTGCTCGTCAAAATTGGCGGCGGCAACGCGGCGATTGAATTCGATGTCGTCGTAGAGCGAAAATCGCTCGGCGACGTGTTCGGCGTAGCGGAGAATCTCAGGCTGCGGCGCATATCGTTCGGACCAGTCCCATTCCTGCTGCAGCGCATCATCAAACTGATACGAGTACTGCACGCTTTCGACGTCACACCGGGCGCCAGGATATCGATTCCAGTACCAGGTGCCGCCAACGCCGGTACCCGCCTCCCAGGCTCGGGCGCTCAGGCCCAGTTCGCGACATTGATGGAGTAAATACAATCCGGCGAAGCCGGCGCCGACGATTGCCACGTCGTATTCGGGCTGATTCACAATTACCTCGGTGCATTGATTAAGTTATGGCCAGCTGCTGTTTCGTTGCGAGTGGCGCTGTGTTGACAACCCAAGTCTGCGTTGGAAAGATACAGACGTCTAGAACTTTAAAGTCCCGACCGCCCAGATCGTATTTCAGACCAATCTCGAGGGAGAACGCCGTGAAAAACCTGAAAACACTCGCCATCGCCATGATGGCTGCGCTCGGCCTGGTGGCCGAAACTGCGCTTGCCGAGTATCCGGACAAACCGATCACACTCGTGGTGTCCTTCGCGGCCGGTGGTAACGCCGACATCGTGGCGCGCCTGAATGCTGAAGCGCTGAGCAAGGAGCTCGGTGTGCCGGTCAACGTCATGAACAAGCCAGGGGGCGCGCACATCCCGGCGACCATGAGCGTCCTCGACAAGCCAGCCGATGGCTATACACTTTTCAACTGGTCTCCGCCGAGCTTCATGATCGTTCCGCTGACACGGGATGTGCCGTACAAGCCGCTGGAAGATTTTACGCCGCTGTTCGCCGGAATTTCAGCGTCCAACGCGCTGTATGTCAGCGCCGACAGCCCGTACAAGACGTTTGAAGAATTCATCGAAGGCGCCAAGTCAAAAAAGCTTACGATTGGTGTCAACAACCTGGGTGCGCCACCGAATCTGAGTGCGGTACAGCTGGCCAGCGAATTCGGTCTCGAGTTCAAGACGCTTGCGCTGAAGACGGTGCCCAAGACCATGGCCGGGCTGCTCGGTGGTCAGGTTGACGTTGCGGTTGGACAGGTTGCGTCCATACATAAGTATGGCGACAAGGTTCGCCCGCTGATCATCCTGGATAACAACCGTCAGGACTTTTTTGAGTCTGACCTGCCGGGCGTTCGCACGGTCGGGGAAGCCGTTCCGGGAAAGCAGGCGGCTGTATGGGTTCATGGTGGTCTCGCTGTCAAAGCCGGTACGCCTCAACCGATTGTCGACAAACTGCTTGAAGCCTCCAAAGTGCTGGGCACACCGGAGTTCCGGGCTAAAGTGCCAAAGAGCGTGAGTTACAACTGGATTCATGGCACCGAAGCGGTAACGAAGAATATCCAGTTCGGTATTGATCTGTATTCGCCTATTCTTGACGGTCTCGGACTGTTGAAGAAGTAGTCGCAAGCAGGTCATGCATTTGAATGCCGGCCCCGCCCAGTCCGAGCTGTGCGGGGCTTGCTTTTGGATCACTATCAACCACGAGGATCAGACCCTCGACCCTGACGTCCTATGCTCTCTCAACGCCTAGCCAACATCGTATTTGTTATCGTCGTTCTCGTAGCGTGCGTGTGGTTTGGCGTTATCGCCGAGGGTTTTGAAACCAGCGGGTTGCTCGCAAGCTCGGGTCTGCCATCAAAATTTTTCCCTCAGCTTACGCTTGGCCTGACCGGCGCGTGCGCGATTATCGTTGGACTTCTGTACGCCCTGCGTGGTTCGGCCGGCGGTGATTCAGGAGAGATGGTGTTTGAGGAAGGCGCTCAGGCTCGTCGCAGCCTGTTGATGCTCGTGGTGGCAATTGCCGCGTACTTCATCTGGAAGAACTTCGGCTTCATACCCATGGCGGTCATTCTTGGGCCGTTGAGCCTGCTCGCCATGGGCGTTCGCTCAATCCCGATCTATTTAACGGTCCTTGCGCTGACGGCCGCGGTGTATCTGGTCTTTACCCGGTTGCTTGGCGTGACATTGAGTTAACGCGAATGTACGGCAACCTTGATGCGCTTGTTCTTGCGCTTTCGCAGCTCACGCAACCGATAAGCCTCGCGTTATTGATTGGTGGCATCGTTGTCGGTCTCGTAATCGGCATTCTTCCGGGTCTCGGTCCGCCGATTGCCATTGCTCTGGCGCTGCCGTTTACGTTTTATCTTGAGCCGGTTCCTTCAATGATTCTGCTGCTGGGCATTTACTCGGCTGCGATATACGGGGGGTCGATATCTGCGATCGCGGTGGGAATTCCGGGAACGGGTGCCGCCATCGCGACCGTTCAGGATGGCCACAAGATGTTCAAGTCCGGACGTGGTGGCGAGGCTCTTGGCTTCTCGCTCACGGGCTCGATCATTGGTGGACTTGTCAGCGCGCTTTGTCTTGCGCTGGTGTCGCCGATGCTCGCCGAGCTGGCGATAAAGTTCGGTCCGCGCGAATACCTGGCCATCAGCGTATTTGGCCTGTTAGTCGTTGTGCGAGTCGCCGGCCAGAGTTTGCCCAAGGGTTTGCTGGCAGGCGCGCTGGGTATCTTTCTCACGACGTGGGGTCTCGACGAGTTAAACGGCACCGAGCGATACACCTTTGGTAGCTACCACATGTACGAGGGCCTGCCGCTGGTGCCATTTCTTGTGGGCCTGTTCGCGATGTCTGAAGTGCTGATCGGTGCAGAACGCGCGCTGCAGAAAATCGACTTCAGTAAAGAGAGTCTTAGCGTCAAGCTGCCCGGCTTGAAAACACTCGGGAAGATGAAAGACGTCATACTTCGCTCATCCCTGATTGGCACCATCATCGGTATCATCCCTGGCGAGGGTGCTGCGGTCGGTGCCTTTTTTGCGTACTCAGAAGCAAAGCGTCGTTCAAAGCATCCTGAAAAGTTCGGCACCGGAATCCCTGAGGGTATTGTTGCTCCGGAAACCGCGAACAACGCGACGGTGGGCGGCGCGCTGGTGCCAACTCTGACACTCGGCGTGCCGGGAAGTCCGGCTGCGGCGGTTCTGCTCGGCGCGCTTTTGATTCAGGGGTTGTCGCCCGGGCCCAAACTGTTCACCGAACGTCCGGACCTTATGTACTCGATTTTCATCGGTCTGTTCGTGATAAACATACTGATGGTTTTTATCGGGCTTGTCGCCATCCGCTTTGCGGCGCGCCTGATCATGGTACCGACGTCGGTCATTGTGCCAACGGTGATGCTTCTGTGTTTCGTGGGCATCTACTCGGTATCCAATAGCTTCTTCAACGTGGGCGTGCTGCTTGCCGCGGGCATTCTGGGCTATGTAATTCGCAAACTGGGTTACTCTATTGCACCTCTGTCCATTGGTTTCGTGCTTGGTCCCATACTTGAAAACTCACTACGCCAGTCGCTGACAATTGCCGACGGAAGCGTGACTGAATTTTTTAATACGCCAATTGGACTGGTGATCTACGCCATGCTGATCCTGACGATCCTCTGGCGACCGCTGATGGAGTGGTTCAAGCGGGCAAAGACAAACTGAGAGTTAAGTCATGACTGACAGACCCAATGTCCTGATCATTTACCCCGATCAAATGCGCTATGACGCAATGGGTTGCGCTGACAACCCGGTGATCAAAACGCCGCACATCAATCGACTGTCGAGCGAAGGCGTGCACTTTTCCGAAGGGTACACCTCGTATCCAATTTGCTGTCCCTTTCGCGCATCGATGCTGACGGGCAAATACGCTCAGGGTCACGGGATGGTGCAGAACCATTTTCCGCTTCGAGGGGATCAGACGTTTCTGGCCGAATGCATGGCAGACGCTGGTTATCGCACAGGCTATGTTGGCAAGTGGCACCTTGAAGGGGGCCCCAAGCCGGGTTTCGTTCCGCCCGACCGCCGCTTCGGGTTTGAGCACTTTGTCGGGTTTAATCGCGGCCATGACTATTTCTCGTCAATCTACTTCGATGATGAAGGACAGGCGTACCACTCGACACGCTATGAGCCGGACTACCAGACCGATCAGTTTATGGAGTTCATCGACGGAGCCGCGAAGGCCGACGACGGTAAGCCATTTTTTGGTTACGTGAGCTACGGGCCACCTCACTTCCCGATGAACATGCCAGATCACTATCGTCATCTTTACGATCCGAACGAGGTACCTTTGCCGGTAGGCGTGCCCAATCCGGAGCTGCAGCGATCGTTCCAGAAACTGCGCAGTGAGGTGTATTGCGGCGGCGATCCGCGTTCGCGATTCCACAGTCATGCCGCGTACGATACAAAGCCCCCCGGCGAGCCCGAAACCGAGGCCGAGATTCGGCAGTTCATCGCCGAGTATTACGGGATGATTACCAACATTGACGGCAACATCGGTCGAATTCTGAATCAGCTTGATGCGCTTGGCATCGCCGACAATACAATGGTCGTTCTGGTCAGCGATCACGGCGACATGCTCGGTCAGAACGGCCACTACTGCGGTATCAAGTGCCAGGCTTTTCGTGGCGCGATGCACGTACCGTTGATTGTGCGATACCCCGACCGGTTCAAGCCTCAGAGAACCGAAGCCCTTGTTGATGTTGGCGTGGACATGATGCCGACGCTGCTTGATCTGTGCGGGATTGATGCGCCTGAAGAGATGGATGGTGAAAGTTATCTCAAGGTGCTTGACGGTCAGGCAACCGAAGCGCGCGACGAGATCATGTATCAGGTCTTTACCCAGGATGATGGTCAGCAAACGGAGTTCTCACCGTACGCTCAGCGTGGTATTCGCACTAAAGACTGGCTGTACGTGCGCCACAAGGATCGCCGGGTAATGCTCTATGACGAGCGCGCCGATTACCACGAGCAGAACAATCTCGTTGATGATCCAGCTTATGCGTCAATGATGGACGAGTTTGACGCGCGTTTGACGGCACATATGGAGGCAACCGGTGACGACTGGGACATGGCAGCGGACTACCCGCCGCCGGATTTCCTCACGCACGCCGAGGCCAAGGAATATTTAGAGAACGTGCTGGTGCCAAACGCCATACACGTGACGTAGTCGTTATCGAATGTGGGTACAACCATGCTGTTAGCTGAACGCATCATCGACGGTGCACCTTTTGATGAGATCAGCTTTGATCTTTGTTCACGTCGCCCTGACGTCATCATGATGAGCGCGGATCTGAGTAAGTACACTCAGCTCAATCGGGTTAAAAAAGAATTACCTGATCAGCATCTGGATGTGGGTATGGCTGAGCAGAACCTGATTTCTGTCGCCGCCGGGGTCGCAAAAGCAGGGTACGTTCCTGTCGCGACCACCTTTGCGTGCTACGCGACGCGCCGGGCTTACGACCAGATGATGATTTGCATGGGAACAGGTCCGAAGACGTCAATTGTTATCGGGTTTACACCCGGCATTGCGAATCCGGCGCGCATTCATCATCAGGCTGCCGAAGACCTCGGAATGATTCGTGCGATTCCAAATACAACCGTCATCGACCCGATGGACGTTACGGAGTTCAAGCAGGCTCTGGATGTTGCCGTTGACCTGCCGGGGCTGGTCTATCTGCGCGGGCATCGTGGCGATACGCCGAGGCTGCTGGATCCAGAGCGTTACACGTTTGAGCTGGGTAAAACCTGCACGTTGCGTGAAGGCGCTAATGTGGGTGTGGTTGCGACCGGCCATGCAACACAATGGGCCCTGGAGGCATCCGAAATTCTTCAAAAGGACGGTTTTGATCATTCCCTACTGCATGTCCCGACTATCAAACCGGTTAACGAAAGCGAGATTGTGGAGTTCTGCTTCGCTCACGACCAGATCGTTACCGTTGAAAATCACAACATCGTGACCGGTCTCGGCAGTCTCGTCACCGAAGTTGTCGCGAACGTGGGTCGCGGTCCACGCATTACGCGACTTGGAATACCTGACGTCTGGGCGCCGGGTGGCACACTGGCGCACATTCGAAAGGAGCTGGCGCTTGATGCAGATGCGTTGGCGAGCAAAATACGCGGGGTGTGCCAGTGACGGGTGAACAATCTAAGCGTGTCCGGGCACTTGAACTCATTGCGGCAAAAATTCGCCGTAACGTGCTGGATATCTGCATGCAGCGTGGCGGCTACGCGGGGCAGGGTGTTGCCCTCGCGGACATCGCCGCCTGCCTGTATTTCGATGAAATGCGTTCTGATGACAAGGGCTGGTTTCACGATCGATTTGTGCTTTCGAACGGCCACGACGCGATCATGACCTATGGCGCACTGGCCGAGCACGGGTCGTACTCTCTTGAAGAGTTACGTTCCTACAACGAAGACGGCACCAAAATCGATCAAAGTCCTATCGAAGGTCAGCTCGGCTTCGAAATTACGGCGGGGTCGCTCGGGCAGGGGCCTTCCCAGGCGGCAGGCATCGCATGGGGCGAACGACATCAGGGTTCAGACAAGCGTGTGTATTGTCTTTTTTCTGACGGTGAGCTTCAGGAGGGAAACGTTTGGGAGGCTGCGATGTTTGCCGGTCACCAGAAGCTGTCAAACATGGTCTACATCATCGACAACAACGACATGCAGGCGACGGGCAGCACCACCGATGTGCTCGGCG
This sequence comes from uncultured Gammaproteobacteria bacterium, assembly GCA_938034705.1. Lineage (GTDB taxonomy): Bacteria > Pseudomonadota > Gammaproteobacteria > Arenicellales > CALHMG01 > CALHMG01. Next base: position 13,374 of record CALHMG010000194.1, on the reverse strand, counting down.
TTGAACCGGTGCCAGAAAAATTTGAGGCTTTTGGTTGCGCGGCGCGGCGCGTAAACGGCAATGACATCCCGGAGATTCTCGATGCGTTCGCCGAAGCGAAACACATCAAAGACAAGCCCTACGTTATGGTGTGTGACACCAGGCTGTTTGCGGGCATTGACTGCCTTCAGGAGGCGTTGCCCACGGCGCACTATGTTGCCGCACACAGCGCTGACTGGCAGGCTGGACTGTCGGAGATCAACACAACCCTGGCTGCGCTGGCTGATTGACCGGTTTGCCGTCGGGTTCGCGGGTACGGCGGTGTCAGACCCGGTCGGCGGTCAGCGCATTGATTTTGGCCAGCTGCGCGTCAGCAATGTTGACTGAGATCGATGCGAAGTTGTCGCTGACCTGATCCGAGCGCTTCGCGCCAGCGATAACCGAGCTCACGCCAGGTCGGGACAGCAGCCAGTTCAGCGCAAGGTGTGCTGGCGAGACACCGCATTCCCCGGCAATCGCCTTGACGCCGTCAACGACATCCATGTTGCGGGAGAAAACGTCGTCCTCAAAGGCACCGGATCGGTGACGCCAGTCATCGGCGTCGAGCTTGAAGTCTCGTGTGTAGCGACCGCCAAGAAGCCCGTACGCAAGACCACCCCAGGGAACAAAGCTCACATTGTTGTCTTTGCACCACGGCAGAACCTGCGCCTCGACCTCGCGTTGCAACAGGTTGTAGCGTGACTGCAGGGCGTCGATGGGACCTGCCTTTGCGGCTGCCTGCAGACTCGGCAGATCAAAATTAGATACTCCCGCTGCGCGAATCAGTCCCTCTTTTTTAAAGTCCATCAGGGCCCCAAAAGATTCCTCGGCAGGCGTTTTGCCGTCATGTCGATGGATGTAATAAAGATCGACGCAGTCGACGTCGAGTCTTTTCAACGAGCGCTCGAGCGCTGCTCGCAAATAGGCCGGATCATTGTTAGCGCCGGTGCCGTGTTCGCCAAACAAAATGCCGCCTTTGGTTGCGAGCACTACTTCATCTCGTCGACCCTTGATAGCTTTGCCGACAAGTTCCTCAGAACGTCCAAAGCCATAGGCGTCAGCGGTATCCAGATGTGTAACGCCAAGGTCCATAGCGCGTTTGACGAGCGCAACGCCTTCGTCTTCATCGACATCAACATATAGATTATGCCCACCAACATAATTGGTGCCGAGCCCGATCGTCGATAGGTTGAGGCCGGATTGGCCCAGCGGTCGCGAAGTCATGATATTTCTCTAGCGAATCACGCTACGCGTTCGCCAACGGTTGAGTGTTACGGTTTAAGGAGTCGTGCTTGAGTCGACAGTAAATTCAATATCGAACTCGAGCATGTCGCCGGGGTAGATGAGCGTTGCGGAATAAATCAGGTTATTCCTGTTGTCGAAAAACTCACGGTCGACGTGGAACACGGCCGAGTTCACTTTGATTTCAAGCTCTTGCGCGGTCTCGTAGTCGGCGTAGGAAATTTTGACACGTTGATGGGCTGACGCCACATCAATGCCAACGTCATGAAGAACGCGAACGACGATCTCACTTGCAAACCGATCTTTGGCCAGCTCATAGGTTTTACTGTCGAGGCGCAGGTCAACACGACAGAATGGTTTGCCGTCCAGTGCGTGTATTCGCTTCATACGCCTGAAGCTGATGTTCAGTTCGTCGTCGTGCTCTTCGAAGACGTCGCCGTCGAGAACGGCGACCTCAAGCTGTGCGACCATCGCGTCCAGCTGCCCCATGTCCGCGCTCATCTTGAGGCGCTGCGGCTGATGCAAGTCGACCTGTTTGACGAAGGTGCCACGACCGGCTTGTCTTTCGATCAGACCCTCTTCGTCAAGCGCATCCATGGCCTGTCGGATTGTCATTCGCGCGACGCCGAGTTTTGCGGTGAGTTCGCTCAATGCAGGCAGTGGCGCGCCGGGTTTCAGGGCACCGGAACGGATCTGATGGCGCAACATCGCCGCAACCTCAGCGTGTAGCGGGACTGCCTGCCTTTTCATTTCAACTAACGACATATTGGTGCGGTGCCCTGATTGAGTGTTCGTGAACTCGGGAAAATAAGATCTAGATGTCTAGCACTTTTGTACCCGATGTTTGCGATCGAGATCAAGCACGAGGTGATGGCTTTGCCACCGGCAGGCCCAAATGCCAGCTGAAGTTTGCGCAGCCTCGAATCGGGCAGACCGGCACGCGGTTGAAACGGTCACGGGCTTACAAGTCCGGATCGAACGCGACTCTGAAGCCCTGGTGAGCCGTGGAGGTATCTGGCGTGTTACCGGTGCGCGCGGCGATGCGGTAGCGAAAGCAATAGCTCTTATGACACAGGAACGAGCCGCCTTTAAGTAACCTGGTGCCGCGCATCATTTTGGCAAACGCTTTTCCGTCCTTGCCGCGCCCGCGAAGCTTCATGGGCTGCGCGATCCATTCCCAGACGTTGCCACACATGTTGTGCAGGCCGTAGCCGTTGGCCGCGAAAGACTTGGCCGGTGCGGTAGCGACAAAGCCGTCGCGCGCGATGTTCAGATTCGGAAAACGACCCTGCCAGATGTTGCAGGGTTGAAAGTCGGTGTCGTTGGGTTCGCGATTACCCCACGGAAACACGACATCGCTCTGGCCTCCGCGGGCCGCGTGTTCCCATTCGAGTTCCGTTGGAAGACGACCGCCAGCCCAGCTTGCGAACGCGCTTGCATCGTTCCATGTCACGTGAACTACCGGATGGTCGGCGTGCCAGTCAGACTCGGAACCAGGTCCGTTTATCAGGCGCCAGTTTGCACCGTCTTCGCGTCGCCACCAGTTGCTTGCGGTCAATGAATTAGCGTCCTCACTGCTGCCAGCGCGATCGGGAGCAAAGACGTAGGACCAGCCGTATCGATCGGCGTCGGTCTCGTAGCCGGTGTCGTTGATAAAAGCGGCAAAGAGTTCATTGGTGACTGTGGTCTGCATCATCAAAAACGGCTTAACCGTTTTGCTGCGGCACGGAGACTCTTCGTCTGCATCGATTACGGGGCGATCGGTACCCTGAAGCGCGGGCCCACCAGGAATTTTACAGGTGGTGATGGCCGGCACCTTGGATGAAGTCTCAGGCAGGGGCGCGTCATCGGACTTCGATACGTCTCTTCCGGAGCTGGGAGTGCAGCAGGTTTTGGCGGTCACGGCGTTCGGGGCTGGAGCGACAGGCATGCGTAACTGGGTTGTTGAATTATCTGCCAATCCCGGGCTGTCGTCACTGCCCGGTGAGCGCAGACCACGGTTACAGCACTCGTCGAGTTGGTTTTACTGCCGATACCCGGATACGGACTCATGAGGAGGCATTCCGGGAACGCATTGAGGTCGGTTCAAAATGGCCGACTACCTACGAATAACCCAACCAAACGCGATTCAGGCGGGTCCAACCATGACTTTGCGAATCGAACGCTCGCCTGGCCACCAAATTCAGTCAAAAAACAGCTGAACGGATGCAACAAAGACGCTTTGTCAGGGATAGACCCTGTATGCTGCCGGGAGCTGATGTAACTTCGCTTGCAGGCATTCGATTGCTGTCGCCGGAGCCCACTCGCCAAAGAGAAAATATCTTTGCGAGGCCCGGCGAGTTCAAGCGATTGGTCACCGCGCCAAGTTGTTTGTCTCTCGCATGTGTCGTGAAGGTTTTTCTCCGTTTATTGGGTTTATTAACGTTGAGATGCCTACACCATGCAAGATGAAAACAAACCAACTGATTCGAGAGCCACGAGCGACGCAAATCGCGCCCCTGTAAAGACTCGTTCTCGCATACCAAAGATCGCCGGCATTGCGTTGATCGCAGCAGCGCTCTTCGCATTGCTTCCCACGCTCAAAACCATGATCAGCGGTGAAGATTCCACCAAGACGTCTAGGCTGGGCGAGGGCATAAGCGCCACCAATAGCGGCACGGACACCAATGCTGCAATGCAGGCTCCGTTCGCGGCCGAACTTAAAGTCGATGACATAAGCGACACAGCCCTGGCGTACACGATCAACGTGGCATTTGCCGAGGAGATTTCAACGCTGAACTATGATGCCGAAGTCGTCGACAAGAAAACCGGTACGGTCCACACCTTACCCTCTGGCAGCTGCCAGTCCGGATATGGTGACAAGAAAGTGAGCCGGGTTTGCTCGACTCCTATGAATCACGACATTGTCGAAGGCGAGTATTCACTGAAAGTAACGGTCAACGGCGTAAAAGACACCAGTGTCACCGTTGAGCAGGATTTTCGCAAAGCGCAGTAGACGGGTTCTACAACGTCAGGCTGAGAGCTTCGATTATTCAAGCAACAAAGCGAGTCCTCGGCTCCCGGGGATTACCGGGGTAAAATAGTCGGCACCAGATCATCAATCAGGTGCCGTTTATATGAATGTCCAGGAAGCCGCAGATATCAACGACACGGTACGGGTCAGCTCCCGGGTGTTTGAGCAGTCTCCGTACCTCTCGTGTTACGACAGCCCGGATATGGTCCGTGGTGTATACGCCGGACGATTCTTTCCGATTTACATGGGCGAGGACCCGGTTCAGAAATACTGGACCCTGCGGAACAAGGCGCTCATCTATGACGTGCCTGAAAAGCCCATTGAAATCGCTGGGCCCGACGCCGTTCGATTTCTGGAGAAGGTGCTCGCTCGCACCGTATCCACGCTCAAGACAGGTCGCGGGCGCTACGCGATTGCCTGCACGCCTCAGGGCGGGGTGTTCATGGATGGCGTACTTTTCAAGCTCGACGACGATCGTTACTGGTACGTTCAGGCCGACGGTGCATTCGAAACATGGCTGCTGGCCCACAACGACGGCTACGACGTTTCCGTTTCGGATCCGAACTCAAGAGTGATTCAGATACAGGGTCCGGCTTCCATGGACATCATGAAGGCCGCCTCTGATGGCGCCATCGACGAGACGTTGAAGTACTTTCACGCCGGCTTCTTTGATCTCGGTGGCCAGGAACTCTATGTCTCCAGAACTGGCTTCACCGGTGAGCTGGGTTACGAAATCTACGCGTTTGGTGATCGCACGGACCACCCGAGACTCTGGGAGCATCTGATGGCCGCAGGCGAACCGTTCGGCATGGAATTTTCGTCAACCCGCTCAATGACGATCCGCCGTATCGAGGCAGGCATCCTCGGCAATATCACAGACATGGATTCGACCATGACTCCGTTTGAGGCCGGTCTCGAACCATTCATTGACATGGACAAGGACAGCTTTGTTGGCAAAGAGGCGCTGGAGAGCAAAGACCGTCGGACCCTTTTGTATGGTCTTAAATGTGCCGACGCCGTGCCCGGGCGAGGCAGCGAGATTCTCGATGCTGGAGCCGTTGTCGGGCGCATGACGGCAGGCGTGCGGTCGCCTGCACTGGAAGCAGGCATCGGCTATGCGCGTTTTGACTCCCCCGGCAACTGGACCCAGCGCAGCCTGAAAATCAGATTGCCCGACGGCATCGAACATGATTGCGAGATCGTGGATTTACCGTTCGTTGATCCGCAGAGAAAGCTGGTTCGTGGGATAAGTTGAGTGTTGCCTTAATCCTGGATCGCCCACTTGGGCGTTGGATACAAGTCTGGTTTTATAACAGCGGGCCAAATATTGACGACTGTTGTTTCGGATAGACCATGGTTCGACGAAAAAGTCTGGAGTTGTCGGCGATGAGTTCGTTACGGTTTTTTGCATGTCGACTCAAGTCGAAAGTTCCAAGAACCATATTCCCGTCCGGACCTCGCTCGAAGGTGGCCGTTGCGATGAACCAGCAAGACTCGTAGCCTGTAATCAATCGGGTCCACCCGTGTGCTTGGGATTCTGAGCTCGAGCGGGTCTTGTTGAACAGTGTGGTCGATGGCGAATGTCTGAAGCGCTCGACTGGATGCAGGGTCGCGGCATCTTCTATGTTGCAGAACGTCTTTCTCAACTCCAGGCTTTCGTTGATGGACTTTCTCAATGGCGCCGAGCCGTCGGCAAGTGTTGGAAGTATGATCGTCTCGCCGGACTCAACGCGCTGCAGTGTTCTAATCAGTGCGATACTGGCGTCGTCGTCTGGAGTACGCTTGTGGTTTTGATAGGTGTTCGCCATAAGCAATGTACAGAACAGTGCTGGTGCAGCGAACAGTATCAGCCACAATGGTCGCGAAGGCGTCCACCCGGACTGGCCGATCTTCTTTCTGAACAGGAACATCGCGAGCGCGGGTATCCACAGGCCAATCAGCGGCAGCGCGAATTTTATGCCGCTGCCAAACAGATCGGTCAGTGACGAGCCGACAAGCTCCGCGTGCCTGGCCATACGTATAGCGACGTGCCAGATCAGCACCCAGGCAACAATGAACACGATCACCTTTGATTTCGTGCTGACGCAATGACGATATGCCAGAACGCCTGCACCGAACAGGATGACACACAGAACAATAGAGATGGCTGCTTCCCAGAACAGCACCTCGGCTGGCAATAGATACATCGTAAGACCCCCAACACTGATTCATCGGAGACTCGCATACGGTTTGCGCCGTCTCCAGCCGAGAAGGGCGTGACGCAACAGCAACGTGAAAGTCGTGACGATCGCTCGCTCAGGTAGAGCGTTTTGCCCGATGCCCTCAGCGGTCTCCGGGGAGCACGATCTGGGCCGTTGCCCTCGGTGATTCAGTGTGTTGCAACCGGGGACTCTCTACGAAAATTGCGGCAGAGACGGCCGTTCGATAAACCGGAAATTTAACGCCAATCGCACGATTGAACATTGGATAGTAAAAACCCCGCCAGGTGGCGGGGTTTTTGTCAGGCTCGGGTGAGGTCGAAGATTCCTGAACGGACGACGAGTCGCACGATTCAGGATCTACTTAAGACGCGTCACCGGCCACTTTCCGATCCACCTGTTTCGCCCGTTTCACCTGTCTCACCGGTTTCTCCTCCAGCGCCACGAATGGTGTCGCTATCGGTGCCGGTGGCGCCAGAGTCACTGGATACATTCGCGCTGATCGGCTCTCCCTCTTTCAGTGAGGTGCCTGCCGCGCCAAGCTCTGTTTTGGTGATTGCGAGCGTAACGTTGCCGTCGGCATCCGCTTTGCCGCTTACAACGACTTCGACGCCGCCGATAAGCACTGTTGCGGTCACGGTTTCACCCGGTTTGGCGCCGCTTACCGTTACCGAAGCCGAGCCGGTTGACGCGTCGGCCTCCACGTCGACAGTCAGTGGGGCAACCGCTGACTCTGGCAGCGTCACGGAACCGTCGGCTTTGCCGCCAGATTCTGACTCTGCAATCACGGGGACAACTTCTCCGTCTTTAAGCGCAGGTGCGCCGGCTTTTGCAATGTCGGTCGCCGAAATCGAGGCCGTGGCGTTGCCGTCGGCGTCCGCAACGACGGTAGTTGTGACTTCGACACCGTCGATGATTGCGGTGATCAGAACGGTTTCGCCGGGTTTCGCGCCAGACACCGGAATATCCAGCCCACCGGCACCGTTAGACAGTGGTGCGATAAACAGACCTGCACTTGGGGGCGACGTGGTTTGTGCGTGAGCCGGAAGCATTACCGACTCGATTATCGGCTGCGTCCACGGCACCGTTGATCCTATTGCCCCACCAGCAACAACGGCCGTCAGCACTTTTCGCCGCGTTTGGTCGGAGGATTTTTCTTCAGTTGAAACCACGTCATCCAATGACATTCGTACATCTCCATTTCTAGGTGATTGCTCAGTGAGCGTTGATTCTCGTAGAAAATAGTCCTTTATGCTCCAAATCGACTAACTTATTTGGATGAGAAGTACGAAGAAAAGAGTAGGCGGCGCAATTGCCGCTGATGGCCTGTTTTGGACCCAAAACGGGACCCGGGTCGGCGGTGACACTATCGGTCCAGGATCGCACCCCTTGGGCGTTGGGTGACGTAAGCCGTTGCCAGCTGAGTGACTCGTGATGATTTGCTTGGGGTGTACCGACGGGGCCGATCACTCCGGACGCATATCGCGGACCCTTGTCATTGAGACCGGGCGTCGGGTCCAAACAGAACGCTGCTCAAAACAAATCGCTAAAGCCTGAGCGCACTGAGATCGAGGCCCGCGTCGGTTCGGGGCGGGCACCAGTAGCAGGCGCCGGTGGCGGGTTGGCTGAAACGAAACAGCGCATCGGTTTCCCCGTCCTCGAGTCCAGCCATTCGGCGCATCTGCGCCTCGAAGGCGTCCAGCGAGTGGCCGAAGGCAACAAACATGAGGCCTTCGCCGCGTCCATCGGACCAGGGCATTGATCGACGCAGGACGAAGGCTTCGGGGCTGAAGCTTTCCTGCGCGGTGCGCTGTACGTGAGCCGTGATTGGCGCGTCGTCGAGCTCGACATTGTCGGCAAGACGTCGACCGATAATGTCGTCACGTTCGGATTCCGGGAAGGATTCAAATTGATCAAGCTTGTGATGCCAGCGCTGGACCGCGACAAACGATCCGCCACTTGAGTCAAAGGCGGCTGCCGTGGCTTCTTCACCCTCGGGGTTTTCCGTGCCGTCTTCGTAGCCGGTGAGATCGTGGCCGCCTTTAAAGCAAAACGCATTGGTTGCGTCGACCAGATCAAACCCGGGCTCAACGAGCGTGCGCAGCATGCGGCCGCGATCAAATACGTCGCCCATGTCAGCGCCTCGCACCCACAGCCACAGATCTGCTTGGGTCGACGGCACAATGACGGGTGCGTCATCGAACCTCGGGAATGAGTGAAGCGCGTCGATGTGGCCACCAATGGCCTCTACCAGAGGTGCGCCGATGCCGATGACGTTGCTGTCGAGTATTGTCTTTCCCAGTATGCCAAGCACGCGTACCGCATCGTCGAGATTTGTCGCCCGAAACTCGTAGTAGCGGGCACAGGCTGGGACATCTTCAAGAATGGCGGATTGCAAGGCCGTGCTCAATCAATGACTCAAGAGCGCAGAATTGTAGCATCGTCCCGGACCGGTTGATCACTTCACGCAGATGGTCGAGGCGACTTTGCGACGTATCGGCGCCGGTATTGTGAACCGGGTTCGCCCGATCGCGCGGTTGAACCCGGGCGTTGGAGTTAAGCCGTTTCCAGCGCGCGATCCCGCGACGGCTCTGCTGTCTTTTGATTCTCGGTACCGGTTTTCGTGTCCAGCACTTCTGACAGCGGGATCGGTCGACCGATACCATAGCCTTGCAGAAAATCAATGCCCTCGTCGCGCAGCACCTGGATGATGTCGTCGTTCTCGACAAACTCGGCGACCGTCTGCATGCCAAGGGCATGAGCCATCTGGTTGATGCCCGACACGAGAATCCGGTCTGTCTCGTCGGTGGCCACTTCGGTGATCAGACTGCCGTCGATTTTGAGATAACTGGCATTGAAGCGTTTAAGATAGGCGAATGACGATAACCCGCTGCCAAAATCGTCAATCGAAAACCGGCAGCCGATTTCGCTCAGAACGTCCATAAATTCGCAGGCCCGATTGACACTGCCGATCGCTGCGGTCTCGGTGACCTCAAAAATAATCTGTTCGGGATTGACGCCGTGTGTTCGCAAAGCAATCCTGATCTCGTCCGCGAAGGAGCTGTCACACAGCGACATTCCTGACAGATTGATCGCAAACACACCGCGGTCGTTGGCCTCGGAAATTCTGCTCAATGTCTCGTTCACAACCCAGCGATCAATTTCCGTCATCAATCGAAAGCGCTCGGCGACCGGAATAAATGCGTCGGGGGGCACCATCTGGCCATCACCGTCGAGCATGCGGATCAGAATTTCGTGGTGACCGGCAGGACTCGTGTGCGCGCCTGAATGCGCAATGGGTTGCGCGAGCAAGGTGAAGCTGCCGCGATCGATCGCTTCCTGGATACGTGCGGCCTGCACCGTTTCAGAGTTCTGGGACGCTATGGCGGGATCTTCGGGATCAAACACATAGAGTTGATTTCGGCCCATGCGTTTGGCGGCAAAGCATGCAACGTCAACCTGATGGAGCAGCCCGTCCCGATTGGTAACCTCTGCGTTGATTTCTACGAGTCCGACACTTGCGGTGACCGAAAGATTTTTCTGCTTCCACACAAAGTGGTGTTTGCGAATCGCATCAATCGCCCCCTGGACAACGGGATAGGCTGACTCGGTATTCGTGTTTTCAAGAATGACGGCAAATTCGTCTCCGCCCAGCCGGGCGATGACTGCGTTCTCACCCAGCTGCTTTCGCAGAATTGCGGCGATTTCCTTCAGCATCAGGTCACCGGTCGGATGACCCACTGTGTCATTGACGACCTTGAACTCGTCAATGTCGATGAACCCGAGGGTCGCTTTAGAGCGATTCGCAATAGCGGATCTGTGAATGTGTTCCAGCTGAGAATTGAATTCCCGCCGACTAAGCAGACCGGTCAGAGCATCGTGGGATGCTTCGTGCTTGAGTTGTGACGTCAGCTGTGTCTCTTTTGTAATGTTTCTGGCGGTGCCACGGTATCCGATGACCCTGTCGCTGGAATCCGTGATGGGCAGGCCGCTGAAAGACAGATAGAGATACTTGGACGCCTCGACGTTGGTGCGAGTACGACTTCTCAGCTGGAGAACGATGTCATTGAACGGCGACTCACTTTCCAGAGCCGCGTGCAGTTGCTTGCAGGCATCTGCGTTAAGTTCGTCATTAAAAAGATGTACCAGATCAACTCCGATATCGAATCTTGCGAGGCTGTTCAGTCCGTGAACCATTTTGGCGAATTGATCCGACAGATAGCTCAGTCGATTCGATTCGTCGATTTCCCAGAAAAGGTCCGCAGCCGTTTCGGCGAATTCCTTAAAGCGTTCTTCACTTTTTTCCAGAGCCTTCTGCGTCTGTTTGACCTCGGAAATGTTCTCCATGATCAACAGCGTGTGATCGCTATGATCCAGGCGTAGCACCGAGAGGCGATACCATTTGCCTCCGGGCTTTTCGACTTCGATGGGGCCTGTCGGGTTACGAAAGCGATACATGCGTTCGGCAACGTAGGCCTCTACATCTTCGTCCGCGACCTCATAGATCCCCAGGCGTATCTGAATGCGAATGCATTCTTCCATCGTCATGCCGATCAGGTCGGCCTCGTTCTCGAACGAGTGAAGATCTTTAAACGTACGGTTGAACAAGACCTTGCGCTCGTTCTCGTCGTAGAGACAAATGGCACCGTCGAATGCGTCAAAACTTCCAGCCAGCTCACGGAGCGTGGACTCTTTGAGCTTTTGCACCTGCGAACGCCGCGTCGCGGCTGTCGTGTCTTTTGAGGTGAGTAAGGTCGAGTCGGAATGCGGGAGGGCCATGAGGCAATTATTCTGATCTGTTAGTCAGAATTGTAGCAACTTGGGGTGGTACTTTGGTGCCAGCAGGAATATGCCCCATGCACCATTTCTGTCCGCGCTGATGGTGGGTGGTTCGCAGTTTATGCTGGGCATGTCACGCGAATTGCCCGTTCTACGTGTCTTTTGGAGCGTACTGCAAACGGGTGGGGAGTGTGAAGTGACCTTAGGGAAGCTTCGATGTGTCGACACGTTAAATGCCGCAAGCTGCACCGACACATGATCAGCGTCGGAACATCGTCAGCGGAAGTCGCGCCCCACGTTGTGGAGATGGATGTCGGCGTTTAGAAAGTGAATTACTTCGGCTCAATCACAAACTCAAAACCGGCCACCCACCCGCGGGTTTCACCGCGCTGAATCTCTTCGAGCACCATCGCGAGCTCGGGCTAGTCGACGTTGTCAGATTCCGGGTCGTTTTTGAATAACAGACGTGTGACGAGCTCTTCATGATTTGGGTGCGTGATAACAGCGTGAATATGGCGCGCCACCCATCCTGCGTATCCCGGAAACACGGTGACCACTTTGACCTCGCCGCGATCATCGGCGGTGAGAGTTGTGCGCCAGCGGTTGGGTTCATGATCGCCGTGGGTGTTAGCGTGCAGTATCTGCACTTTCGCGCCAGCAACCGCCTTGCCGCAGGTGTCGAGCACTCTCAAGCGAAGAAACAGGGGTTCACCCGCGTCACCTTCTTTCCAAAGCGTTGAATCCGTCGACATCTGCGAATAGTCATGAGGACCCGGTGACATCGGCGGGGTCGGTACACGCTCGTTGCAGGCGAGAGCCTGGTGCAGAGGCAGTATCAGCAGCAACAGCAAAGACGCGGCGGTGAATCCATGGCTCATGACTAGTCTCCGTTTGATCTCACATCGGCATTGGGATCAAAGGCCTGGGCCACAAGTTTGTCCCGGGTGACCTGATCACCTGATTGATGAAAACGAACAATGGCAAAGAGTACGGCAACCGTGCCGATGAGCATGGCGATAATAAAAGTGTTGAATCCGATCACATGCAGGCGGCTGCTGCCACAGAACCAGAGCAGACCCGTCGCAACAACCAGCAGTGCCCAGTGCCAGGCTTTGCCCAGAAAAATATTGTTCATGATCAAGAGTCTCCTGCGGGTGTGCTTACAGCAGCTCCAGGCGAACGCTTTGCCTGCAGCAGTCTCGGTCCCAGTACTATCGCGCAAAGTATGGCGCCGACTATCCAGTAAACATAGCCCGGCACACCCACGATTGATTCTGATGGCGGCATCAACATGAATGCGGCAGCCGCGATGGCCATGAATCGAATCGGTGGACTCAAGCGTCCGCGGTACCAGCCTTCAAGTCCCGTTGACAGCACATAAAGTCCGATCAGCGCGACGGCGGTCGAGATAATCGACAGCCAGGTTGGGCCAACCAGCAGGAGTGACGGGTTGTAGGCAAAGGCCAGCGGTACGAGATATTTGGCGATGCCGACCCGCGTTGATTCCACGGCCGTGGTCATCGGGCCGGTCTTGGCGATCGCGGCGGCCGCAAAGGACGCCAGCGCCACCGGCGGGGTGATTGTCGACACCACACCGAAGTAAAAGGCGAACATGTGCGCGGCAATGGGTTCGATACCGGCTTTGATCAGGGCCGGCACGATGAGTGCCGCCACCGTGATGTAGACCGCGGTGGTCGTGATCCCCATGCCGAGAATGATCGCCGAGATGCCCGTGAGCAGCAGCAGTATCAGCAGGCTGCCGCCGGAAATTACGATAACCTCGTTGGTGAACTTAAGACCGAGACCCGACACAAACACCGAGCCGATAATCAGGCCAGCACATGCACAGGCGACGGTCACTGGCACCGTGGCGCGTATGCCCGACTCCAGCGCCGCCAGAATATCGACCGGACTCATGCGCGTTTCCGCACGGATAAAGCTCAGGGCCAGCAGCGCGGCAATGCCCCAGAACGCCGACTTCATGGGCGTGTAGCCGAGCATCAGAAACGTCACCAGCACCGCCAGCGCGATTAACAGATGCCAGCCGCGTTTGAGTACTTCGCCGGTTTGCGGTAACTGACTGCGATCGATCTGGCCGATGTTGTTCTTTTCGGCTTCAAGGTG
>CALHMG010000193.1 GCA_938034705.1 uncultured Gammaproteobacteria bacterium | reverse complement strand
ACCGTCGATCCGACCAAACTTGCGATTCGCAAGGGCGCCAGCGGCGAGAGTTCGACCCCGGGAAGTTCGCTGTCGGCAGCTTCAGTTTTGACGTTGTCCCACGCCATGCGCCAGAAAATCCGCTTTAACGCCCGGGAGCTGCAATCGATCCAGGCGACCCTGAACCCTGAAACGAACCAGACGCGCCTCGGCGCGTCTGTTTCTTCCATCCAATCGGGTATCAGCCGATCGGAGCAGGACCATCAACCACTTTGACCGCAACGATCAACCGGTACCCTGGAGGAACTTCCGTGGATTCTGATGTTTACCATCGAGCAGCACTTCAAAGTGCAGGTGCGTACCTGTAGATCGACCCGTGCTGCCCATCTTGGCTACGGCCCCACCCTTTTCTACCTTCTCGCCAACCTTGACCAGAATTTCCTGGCAGTGGCCGTATCGAGTGACGTACCCGTTGCCGTGATTGATTTCAACCAGCAGGCCATAGTTACCGGTCTTGCCCGCATGCGTCACTACGCCTGCAGCAGCAGAGGTAATGTACGACCCCTTTCGGCCCGCGATATCCAGCCCGCGGTGCATTGCGGTTCGGCCGCTGAAGGGATCACGGCGCTTGCCATAGTTCGACGATATCCAGCCACCGTCAGCGGGCCAGATCGCCGGATAGCTTTCCTTTTCCAGTTCTCGATCCCGAATGAGGGCTTCGAGCACGTCCAGCTGCTGCGAGTGTCGTTTCAGACTGGTCTCGAGGTCATCGAGTGCCGAACCAACGGCGCCGCCGTCTGTGATCACGTCAGTGTCCGGTTCCACACCACCCAGTGCAGGCTCCGAACCAAAGTCGAATTCGCCATCGGCGAGCTGCGCGATCGATGTGAGTCTTGATCCAAGCGCGTTCAACCGCATCAGATGCGCCTGAAGCTGTCCCATTCGCGTTCCAACAACGGTGAGCTTGGCTTCGCTTTCATCACGGACGTCGTCAATCAGCTTTTGATAGTTTCGCAGCTGGCCGCGCATCTGTCCGATTGCCTGAGCCACCAGCAGAACACGATCCTGTTCACCACGGGTGGCCTGAGGGAGATCGGCCGCAGCCTGCATCAATGACTGAACAGATTCATCCCGGCTTTTTACGTTGTCGCTGAGCGCTGCACGTGTCGCGTTGCGCGTGTTCTCGGCAGCCTGACGGGCCGCGATAGCGGCCTCGTGAGCAGCGCGTCCGGTGATTGCCTGGCCGGTACTGTCGGTAGCACCGTCCTTCAATGCGTCGTTCATGTCGGCAGAAGCCTGAGCGTCGACGTCGGTCGCGTCAGCGCCCTCGTCGACTTGCTGGAGACCGAGTGCGGACACCGTTGCGTCCGGCGTTGCCATCGCCATGGCAACTTTCAGCTGCTGGCTCTTGTGCCAGGCAATACCGCCCGATATCACGGAGCCCGCCAGCGACAGTCCGATAACCAACCCGATGCAAATGGTCGCCTTGCGGACCTGTTGCTCGGAAAGACTCCTGCTCGAACGCCCGGTCGATTCGTCCGGGATAAGAATAATTTTCATTTTTGTTATTCAAACGTCAGCGGCCGTTTCCGGCTGCTATCGCTCCTGCTCCTCGATACAACAACACACGTTGATTGCGTTAATTCCAAACCCGTCATCTGGATTCCAGACATCAATTCCCGAACATCAAAGAACTGACATCAGACTCGATCACGAAGTTCATCACATCTTCACATCGCCCACGTGCGGCGAAATTTCCTCCAGCGAACCAAACACCATCTCTACCCGCCTGAGTAAGTCGATGTGGTCTGGTGTCGCTACCCTGACCTTCATGCACCTGACTTATATCGTCAGTCGTGCGGTAAACCTGTTCAAAGCGCTTTCCGTAGCTGGCCGGCGGCGAACCCACCGCTGTTGAAGCCCGACGCCCTGTTCGGCGGCGTCGTGCAGCGATCGCTTCATCCGTACTACAATCAACCCATGAGTTCATCCGGCGAAAAACCCAGGCAATACAACAAAAAACAACAAACTGATCAAAAAGCTGATCGAACCCGACAAACGCAAGTTACCTCAGCCAAAGCCAAACCCATTACCAAACCCATTACCAAAACGTTTACCAGACCGAAGACCCGTCACCGCTTCAACCGCGCGGGCGATATCGCTGACGATATCGCGTCCGCCCTGTTCTCGCGGGACCCGGCCCATGCCGAAAATGCCGACAGCCCACAACGTCTGAGCCGACTCAATCGCATCAACGACCGGATCAGTCATCGCCAGAAAGACCCCGGCACACTAAATAATCCAAACAACCCGAACTCTAGTCACCCGGATCACCCGGATCACCCGGCGCAGTCCGACAACAGCGAAATCACCCGTATCTGGAACACCTGCTGTTCGCAGTGCCTTCAACGGGGCCAGAACGGGCCGGACGCATCCGAGGGCCCTGGCATCGACGGTTCCGACGTCGAACGGGGCCACCACGAGGGCGCACAGCTGGTCTGGATAGACGCTGATGAAGCGGTAGTTTACGCACAATCCCCAGTATGGGCGACCCGCGTCAGGATGCTTGCCCCGACCCTAGTCGCCTGCATGAGACAGTCAGGACTGACCGAAATTACCCGCCTTCGCGTGCGGGTTCAGCCCACCGAAACGGTCCCGATTCCACAGCCGAGGACGATGGCGCCCATGAGCGCTGAATCGGGTGAAATACTCTCGGACGCGGCGGATCGATCGAACGATGAGGGTCTCGCTGCGCGGCTCAAGCGACTCGCCCGACACGCTCGAAAGGACGACTAGCGTCCCAGGCAGCGATGGATGACCGATGGCCCGCCCACCGCTGGTCGGGATTGTTCGGTAGAACACGGGCGACGAATCGCACCGATAAGCGAGAAAACCGCCGGTCAGACCGTGGCGTTAGCCGTAGCGGGCGGCACGAAGGAAATCGGTGCCGGCTCGGCATCATCGAACGAGCAGAGCTCCCACGCAGACTCGTTCTCAACGAGCGCTCGCAGCAGCAGATTGTTCAGACCGTGACCCGATTTATGTGCGCTGTAGGCGCCGACGAGCGGATGCCCGAGCAGATACAGGTCGCCGACGGCATCCAGCACCTTGTGCTTTACGAACTCATCTTCGTAACGCAGACCGTCGTCATTAAGAATATGGAAAGAGTCCATGACAATCGCGTTGTCGAGACTGCCACCGCGAGCAAGCCCTGCGTCTCGCAGTTCTTCAAGGTGTTTCATGAATCCGAACGTTCGGGCCCGGCTGATTTCCTTGACGAACGATGTGGTCGAAAAGTCGACGCTGGCCACCTGAATCGAGTTTTTGAATACGGGGTGATCAAAGTCGATTTTGAAAGAAACCTTGAACCCGTCCCAGGGATCAACCCGCGCCCACTTGTCGCCATCTTCCACGACGATGGATTCTTTGACGCGGATGAACTGCTTGGGCTTCTGCTGTTCTTCGATGCCAGCAGACTGAATCAGAAAAACAAACGGTCCGGCGCTGCCGTCCATGATTGGCACTTCGGGAGCCGTGAGATCGACATAAGCATTGTCGATACCCAGACCCGCGAACGCGGACATCAAATGCTCGACGGTTGACACCCGCGTGTCGCCCATCTCAAGCGTCGTCGAAAGACGCGTGTCGCCTACAAGATCGAGACTCGCCGGAATTTCAACCGCCGGATCCAGGTCAACACGACGAAAAATCACTCCGGTGTTTTCCGGAGCCGGACGCAGGGTGAGATAAACCTTCTCACCGGTATGCAAGCCGACGCCGGTAGCCCGGATTACGTTCTTTAATGTCCGTTGCCTGATCATCATGTTGAAAAAAACCTACAACTCGTTTTGTTGTTCGTCTGAAGTCGCAAATAATTGAGACCGAATCCAATTCCGTATCACACCGGAATCACATCGGAATCAACCCTGACTCAAACCAGGAGGTGCCTGTAAAGCTGGAAAAGCCACACTGGATTTGACTGCGGGTCGAGTCCGTTCGACCATTTACCGCGATCACTCACCAACATCGGCTGTCTCTGACTCTTACCAACTACAGACCCTTTATAAGACTCATTCTCAGTCTCAAGTTGAGCGTTGGTAAATGATCCGGCCGCGTCGTTGTTATCGCGATATGTCAATTCTAGACAGTCCCCGAAGTGCCTGAGCAGGACTGCGCGCGTATTGTCGTTTGTCGTTCCTTACTGAATCCTTAAATCGCCCGTTCCGCCGTCGAGACGTGCAACCCGGTGCGAGAACGGCGAATCGCAGAGGCACGCCAGAGGGTTCGCTGTTTGACTGCCCTGCGGGCTTATTCAGGCAAAAGGCCCTTTATTTCAGGTCTTTTCGCTCCAGTCGCTATGGTGCCGTCAAAACGGCGCAGAGCGGTCCTCGTTCTGATCGCGGGAAAGATCAACGGAGCGGTCTTTACGACTCGTTTACAAAACCTTTATGCGGGGATCGAATTGCACGAATTCAGGCGTCGCGCGTCACGCGTCGCAGCCGGGCCGACTCGCCACACCAGTGTCGAATCCACGAT
>CALHMG010000192.1 GCA_938034705.1 uncultured Gammaproteobacteria bacterium | reverse complement strand
AGGGTGGCGTCGAACCGGCCAGGACCCAGCTTCCGTTTTGACAGACAGCGGTTTCGAAGGAACCCAGATCATAAAAGTACTGCGATGTGCAGACCTGGCCCTCGCTTGAGCAGGTGTTGGGCACATAGTCGCTGCCCATATAGATGTAGCCGTTGCCAAAGATGCCGTTGGTACACGCGCCCGCGGGCGGTGTCGTTGCTTCAACGCTGCAGGTTGCGCTGCAGCCATCTGCGCTGACGTTGTTGCCGTCGTCGCAGGCTTCGGTTGCTTCGACCACGCCGTTACCGCAGACGGGACCTGCCGGCGTGCGTGGCCCGGAAATTGAAATCCACTGCCCATTTTCGCATCTTGCTGTGTCGTAGCCGGCGATGTCCTGAAACCAGGTGTTGTTGCACTCCTGACCCTCGACAGAGCAACCGACTGAACCGAGAATATTCTCCGGACACGCAACCGGCGAGAGCGTCGTACCAGACGGGTCGCCGCAGCTTTGATCGATGAGTCCCCGTATTGTGTCCAGATCGAGAAAACTGACATGGCTGCTGACCAGCTGTTCGGGTTGCCAGATGTAATCCGGTGCCACGTTGCCGAGCGAATCACCATAAAATTCGCCGCCGATGATGCGATCGTCGGCGTCAATTTCGAGAATGTAAGTCAGGACGTCGGTGCGTTCGTAGGGGCCTGTAGGCGTTGGGTTGATCGACGGGTAGGCTTCGGTTACCCAGTTGACCTCCATCGTGACATCCACAAGCTTCGCGGCGGCAGGATTAAAGCTCCAGGTGTTACCTGTTGTTCCCATGCGCGCATTGGCCTGGGCTGCCGTCACTACGTTCTGGCTGGCCACGCGATAGCCGATGAGCGGCTGGTTCCAGAGTTCTTCGCTCTTGATGCGGTCGTAAATCAACGGCCGGTCCTTTATGCCGATGAAGTTCGCAACAATCAGGTGAAATGATCCGGGGTTGGGGTCAGCGCAGGCCGTTGTGGTTGGTCTTCCAAGATTATCGACGGCGAGTTGTCCCGCCGGCTCGCGGCATGCCTGTCCGATCCACTGGCCTTGCTCCCACGCGCGGTCGTACGCAAAGATCAGCAGGGCCTCCAGATCGCCCGGATAAAACGTGACACCGTTGTGGTCTATGGCGCCGCAGGCCTGGCGTTCGAGCATCGCTGCTGGCGCCCACGCGTGACAGTGACCCCACCATCCCTGCATCGGCCAACCTGTGAACGCGCCGCCGTTGCGACGGTCAAGCGCGACGTCACGATCATCGGCGTTGCCGCGGTTCTGAGTAACAAAACTTGCGAGCGGTCCAAGAGACGTGTGATAGGCCGGATCAAACGTGTCCCATGTGCTTCTCGAAAACGGCTTGAGCGCGTCGAATCCTGATGGTGGTGTCCATCCGTTGAAAGCCTGGTCGTATTTTTCTGCAGGACTGTACTGCAGTGGCACAACTTGCCCGGAGACGTTGGCGTTCCAGCGGTCGTTAATACTGTCCGCGTAAAGTGGGAAATACGAGGACGTCCACACGTTCTGGGTGACCTGACCCTGAACCGGCAAACTTTGCCAGTTGCGTTCGAGGTAGTGATTGAACCAGTAGGGGTTGTCGCTGCCCGGCCACTCGGCCGCGTCGACGCTGAAGGTTGTCAGAGCCGCAACTGCGGCCACGGCAAGTCGTGTAAACATCGTCATCTCCTCCCAAAGACACGGCTACACAATACGAGAACCGCTATCGGCCGTGTAGCCGCTTGCCATTAAGACGACTCCGATTTGACAGTCGTTTGACGATGTTGACGTTCTGACAGCAGCGGCTGGCATCGCCGGTTCGCCGGCGCTCCGTTTTTTGGTGCGGGTGCGCGACGCACCCAAACAAACACTGGCATTCGCTGGGATTTATTCCCGATCAAGTCGGATGGTCTGCGCGCAGACACCGTCGTGCGCCGTTTTACCTATGTTTAAAACGTCGAACTAAGGACATGGAGCCAGGCGCGTGTTCGCGAAGCGCCTGATGCAAGAATTCGATCGTGGACAAAGACTCGAACTATCCGCTGAAACTGATAGCGCTGGCCATCGTGTTAACGGTGCTGGTGGTTACTGGCGTGGTGTTTCAGGCGCGACAGGCGATTTCGACGGTTGCGCAGTCTGCTACCCGTGATCTTCAGGCGCAGCGACATTTCTCGGATATAAAAACGGTCAACGAGCGCCGCGACATGTACGCGCATCTTGCCGCGGTCACCGGCCAGGAACGCTGGAAGACCGGCTACTTCGATGCCGATGCAAAGCTTGAAGACAGCGTGCGGGAAGTGCTGGAATTCGCGACGGGGGCCGATACGCTTGCGGTGGCCTGGGAAGCCGACGCTATCAATCTCGAACTACGTGACCTGACAGAACTTGCGCTCAAGTACCGATCCGATGGAGACACCAAAGCGGCGACTGCGGTCGTCGACGGTGAGCACTTCGAGTCTCTGAGCTTGCGTTATAACCGAACCATGGAAACGCTGCTGAATCATTTTAAACAGGAGACGGCCAGCGCTCTTGATATCGAAAAGCAGCGCACGCAACGGATGTGGCTGATCGCAGGCAGTGGTCTCCTCGCAATGTTGCTCATCTGGCTGATTGTCTATCGCATGCTCGAACACTGGCGACGACAGTTTGTGGAGCAAAACCGTGCCCGCGAAGAGGCGGAAGCCGGTATCAAGGACCTCAACCAGCAGCTTGAGGGCAGGGTAGAGGAGCGAACGCTGCAGCTGAAAGAGAGTGAGCAACGCCTCCAGGTTCTTGCCCACATCGATGATCTGACCGAGCTACCCAACAGACGCGCCGGTCGGGAGAAACTTCAGGTGCTACTGGATCGGGCGAACGAGACAGGTGCCCAGATCAGCGTTGTGATTTTTGATATCGACAATTTCAAAAAGATCAATGACTCGCTGGGGCACGTCACAGGTGACGCCCTGCTTCAGATTGTGGCGAAGCGGGTGAAAACGATTCTGAGATACGATGAATCGGTTGTGCGTCTTGGTGGTGACGAATTTCTGGTACTGAGTCCGCGTGAGTCCGGGCCGTTCGATCAGGACGCCGTCGAGCTGGCAGGTAGAATTCAGAGTGTTTTTGAGCAGCCGTTCACGTTGCTCGAAGGTCGCTTTCAGGCCTCAGTGACGCCCAGTCTTGGCCTGGCGGTCGGTCCAGACCACGGCAATGATGTCGGTACGTTGCTCGGCTGTGCGGATATCGCGATGTACGCGGCAAAAGAGTCAGGACGCAATCGGCACTGCGTATTCAATTCCAGCATGCGCCGTGACGCCGTGCGCCAGGCAACGCTGGAGTCGCGCCTGCAGCATGCGCGCGAACGCGGCGAGCTGTCGCTACACTATCAGCCCCAGGTGTCGATAAAAACAGGCGTTGTCCATGGCGTCGAGGCGCTTTTGAGATGGCAGCTTGATGACAACGAATTCGTGCCGCCGCTGGAGTTCATTCCGATTGCAGAGAGGACCGGCCTGATCCTCGAGATTGGTGACTGGGTGATCGACGAAGCCGTACGTCAGACGGCCGAGTGGAATGCCCAG
>CALHMG010000191.1 GCA_938034705.1 uncultured Gammaproteobacteria bacterium | reverse complement strand
AACGATGTCTTGCCGGAACCGGACGGGCCGATGATCGCGACGCTTTCCCCCTGAGCTACCGACAATGACGCACCAGCCAGAACGGGAACAGCGCGATTGCCAGCGGTGTACGTCAGGTGGATATTCTCAAGAGTGATCATTCAGAGTCTGGGCGACGGGGCTTAGGGTGATTGCAATAGTATAACAATCTGCAACCCATGAACTTTGTGGCGCGCGGCCAATCGGGTATGTCGATGAACCTGTCTGACTGCTCGTGTCAGAATGAAATGCTGCGTTTGAACCGCCCAATGGCTACTGCTCGCAGGTAGACTGAAGGATCCAGCAAACAACCTGCCACTAGACGCTCGATTAACTTGTGAACTGTTTTCGATTCCTAATTCTGCGCGAAGTAGCCTGTGCGTCTCGCCATAGCCGGCTTCGCCGTCTGTTGCGTGCGCTTGCTGTGACAGTGGCGTTAGCGCCAGTCTCAATCTACGCCGGCTCGATGACAACCGTCACAAACCAAACGCTCGAGCTCTGTGAGCGCGGCGGCGCCGCGGGTGCTCCACTGCGAGAAGCTTTGTCGAGTTTGGGCTGGGTGCAGGTGCGAGGAGAAACGATCAGCGAAGCGGCCGTAACTGCCTTCACCGCAAAAGCGGCTGTGTGGCATCTGGCCGGTGTTAAGCCCGGCTCACAGTGGTCGCGGATCTGGTCGCGCGAACACAATCTGGCGAACGGCTTACGACGTGTGGTTTCATCAAGCGATGCCTGGTACCGCCGCTACTTTTTTGAATACCCGGACAATAAAGGCGTGCTCGAAGTAGCGATTCGCGACACCCCGCGACATGCGGTGATTCAGTGTGACCTCGTGGTCACGACCGATGCAGAATTGTCGTTTGTGAAAACCAAACCGCAAAGCGGTGACGATCAGGCCAAAGCACCGATCATCCGTACCGAGGTTCACACCAATAACTTTAGCGGGACATCGATGTACGTCTGGCAGCTGGATGCTGCGCAGTTGTCGAAGCTCATCTCTGAACCTTTCGATTACAGGTATGTCATTTTGGCAATATCCAGGGTCAGGCAGAGCGGGGCGCTGCTAAGGCCCTGATCGCGCGTTCGCGCAACGCTTAAGTTATCCCAGACGTCGTTTGAGTTCGGCGATATGTTCAGGGCCTACCTCGCAGCAGCCGCCGATGATGGTGGCTCCCATCTCGACCCACTTCTCAGCGAAGTCAGCGTACGCCTCTGGCCCCAGATCCGTCCGTGCCTCGAGGACATCGACCGTTGGATTGGTCACCTTGAACGTATCCGGGATTTTGGTAAATCCATTGGCGTACGCACCAAACGGCAAGCCCCAGTCTTTAATTATTCCAAGCGCCTGGTCGATAACCTCGGGCACAGAACAGTTGATCAGCAACGCCGCAGGCATGTGAGTTTCCAGCAGCGGCAGGGCCTCCTGAAGTTGTTCGCCTGAACGGAGTTTGGTTCCATCGTCGTCGTCGACTGACAGACCAAGCCAGATCGGCTTGGATGCGCAACGACAGCCCATCAAAGCGCCTTCGATCTGGCGCAGACCGGAGGCGGTCTCGATAATGTGCAAATCAACCTCGGCATCGTGCATCGAGATAATTTCGCTGTAGGCGTTGGCCGCCTCGTCCACCGGTGGTGCCAGGTCTGGTTGATAGCTCGCCCCGAGTGGGCCTAAGGAACTCGCGATGCGACCCGAACCAAACGTATGACGAGCACGTGAGGCACTGGCTCGAGCGGCTGCGTGCAGCGATTCAAATTGATCCTCGAGATTGTTCTTAACCAGCCTGTCCCGTAACACCGGATAGGTATTAAGTGTGGCGATTTCTGCGCCAGCCTTGAAATAGTCGAGATGGACCGACTCGACCAGGTCAGGCCGATCGAGCATCACCTGAGTTGACCACAAGGGGGTTGGCTCGTCACCGAGACGGTGCACAAGTTCCTGTCCGATAGATCCATCAAGAATGGTAATTGTCATGTCACTACTCGTAAATATTCCGGGAACAACATCAGAATCGGATAAACGCATCTGACCTGCTGTTGCGGCTGGTCGGTTTAGTAGCGATCAAACTATCAATTCGGCCCAATGGTCTCTTTGGCAAATTACCGAATTTCAGATCTATTTCGATTCCTGCGATTGCAGCCGACGCGCGGTTGAAGGCGCTGATGCCGATTCGAGCAGCCTTTGCTGCCCGGGCAAGAAACTTGCGGATCTGGCGATCCGGCTGGATGTCTTTGAAACCTATGGTCGAGGTCCAAGGACCAACTCAACGAACCCGATAAACAACTCACCGGCGCCAGAGCTGGCTTCTTCCAGAGCAATCGCCAGCTCAGGGTACGGGCTGCCGGGTAGCAGCTCGTCGCCCTTGAAGAAGATCAGTGAAACGAGCCGCTGGTGCATCGGATGGCTCACGACCACATGTATATGGCGAGGGCCGTAAATTGGATGGTCGCGAGCCATCTCGATGTGGCCGGGCAGCACCGTCTTGATGCTGAATTTGCCATCGGCTTTTGTTCGTTGGGCAGCCCGGTAGCGTGATTCGTCAACGCCGCCTGCGTTGTCCGCGTGCCAGAGCTCAACCAGGGCATCGGAGATCGGCTTGCCTTCGGGTGTCAGCACCCGACCTTCAAGAAACAGGCGCTCACCGTCGTCGCCATCGCGCCACAGCTTGTCAATTTCGGGCGCGCCCGGCAGATAGAACAGACCGATATTCGTCTGCGTCGTGAGCTCACGCAGTTTGGTTTCAGCCAGCGCGGTGCTCGCAGCGATGCCGACCACAACAAGAGTCAGATACTGAAGCGCTAATTTGAGCATGGCCGAATTCCGTTTCTCGATAAGTTAACAGGTTCTTGGTGCGCGAAAACAGCAGCATGCGACAATCCAGCTCTGCGTCGCACTAACTCAACCAGCTCAACCAGGGGGTATGCCGTGTCCACCGTCAAACCAATTGATCTCGACAACTGGCGCGACCCGGATCGAGTGACCACTGCGTTCCAGCGGCTCGAAGAGCTTGTGCCCACGGCAACAATTTATGGCACGGCAGCGCTGGGGGCGTCCAGTGACAACTGGAAAGTGGATAGCGCGAACCATCTGGATCATCTAAATAGACTCAGCTTTGCGGCACCCAATGACGCGAAGGCTTCGCTGCACGAAATGCTGGCCTACCTGGTTTCCGATGCGCTGGTCGTTGTGAAAGATGGCGACATTGTTCTGGAGCACTACGCGCCGCACTACGATCGATACCGGCCGCACACGCTTTTTTCAGTGAGTAAATCGCTGACCTCTGTTCTCGCCGGCGAACTGGTGGCAAACGGCAAGCTCGACGTATCGCAAACGCCTGCAAGTTATTTAAAAGACCTCGAAGGCTCCGCGTACGCCACCTGCACGATCCAGCAGCTTCTCGATATGCAGATTGCGATCGACTTCAACGAAAGTTATCTCGATCGAACGGGGCAGTTTCATCGCTATCGGATGGCAATGCAGTGGGTGCCCCAGGCGCCGGATCAGCCGCGTCATTCCCTGCGAAGTTTTGCCGGCTCGTTACAGCGCTTGCCCGCAGAACACGCGCACGGAGATATTTTCCGTTACAGGTCACCTAACTCGGACGTGCTCGGTATGCTGGTAGAGGAACTGCATGGCGAACGTTTTGCGGATCTATTCGCACGCAAAATTTGGCAGCCCGCTGGCGCATTCGGTGATGCCCGCGTGACGCTGGATCACGAAGGTGGGTCCCGCACAGGCGGTGGCATCCTGGCGACCGCACGCGACGCCGCACGCTTTGCAGAACTTGTCAGAAACGAAGGGCGCGTTGGTCAGGAACAGGTTGTACCCGAGAGCTGGATGGTGGAGTCACTCGACGGCGGTGACCCGGGGCCGTGGGCCATTGGTGATTTCGCAGCGATGGCGCCCGAGGGACGTTATCGAAACAAATGGTACAACACGGGGTATGACCAGAATTTTGGCATCGGCATCCATGGTCAGTATATCTATGTCGATCGAAAAGCCGGCGTCAGTATCGTCCATCTGTCATCACACCCGGACCCGCTGAACCCGGAACGCGATCCATTGACCGTGAAGTTCCTTCGGACAATATCGGAATCGTTTCGATAGGCTTTGCGGCAGTTGAAACAGACGGCTTTTGTCGAACGAATTAGATCCGACTGGGAATTACACCCGCCGTTCACGCGACTCTCGCCCACAGACGTAATCAGTGCACGTTGCTAACCTGTGCCTTCGATGTAAAGAGTGGGGTGGTGACGTGAGTAAAACTGGAAATTCAACTTCAGCTGCGAGCCTGAGAACGCGAATAGTCGGAACAGGTGTGTCCGCTTTTTTCGTGTGCACGCTGTGCGTTTCGAATGTGTCATACGCAGGCAGCGCTAGTGCAGAGTTTGGTCAATTCTATGCGACGTTGCTCGACAATCTTCTCGACAGCTATCCCGGCATCAAAGATATCCCCTGTAAGGACAGCTACATCACAAGCGATAGTGACAAGGTATCGAGAGTGAGTAGTTGTACGAGAGTCGATAAAGACACCGTTGTCACCGAATCAACGCCGTACTCCTTTATCAATGATCGACGGGTCGTTGACTATAAGGGTAATGCCTATGTCGTGTTGTGGTCGCAGCTTAAGAGCAACACGAACCCCGCGGAGCCTATGACAAACGAGGATGCGCTGGTCCTCCTGTTTATGGATGATCTCGTGAAAGAACAAAGTCGCGAAAAAACCTTTAGCGCCGGATTTGCCAACACCTACGCATACAGACATATCGAGTTCGACAAAATTCCGGCGAAGGAGTGTGTCATTTTGAGCGGTCGCAGGAATAGAACCGCATCAGTTGCAGTTCTGACCTGTTCCAATCTTGAGCCTGACATGGACGAGATTAAGGGCTTCATGAAGCTCTTACCGTGACCGCGTTGGCGTGACAGCCTGGTCTGTCTGTGACGCCTTAAAACCATCAGTGACCGAGAAAAGGTTCGACGTTGGTGATGGCTATCGATTGGCGTCTACGCGGCTCGCTTGGTTGAGCGCATTTGAGGTCGCATTCGCTGTAGTTATGTAATCGTCTATCAGTCTGATTTGCTTTCGAATTGCCGGACGCAGCCCTCTGTCGTTTCAGGTTATAGAACTTCGTAGGCTGGGCTCCCTAAACCGTCTAAAATCGCCATGAATAGCCGATGGGCGATTGACAGGAGGAGTGTTGAATGATCGACATCAACGGGATGGCACATGTCATCCTCACCGTGAACCAGTTTGATCGCGCCCGCGAATTCTATTGTGAGCTGTTGCCGTTTCTCGGCATGCAGAAAGTCTTTGACGGCAATGATTTTGTCTACCACGTTGGTGGCCGAACGGCTCTTGGGATCCAGCGTAGCGCGCCAGAGCACGCGGATGATCGCTACCATCAAAATCGAGTGGGATTGCATCACCTGTGCTTCCGTGCTCGCTCGCGCGAAGACGTTGACGCGTTAGGCGCCAAGCTTAAAGACATGGGCGCTCATATAGACCGTGGTCCGGTTGAGGGCGATTGGGCAGATGGCTACTACTACATCGTGTTCGAAGATCCAGATGGCATTCGCCTGGAGATCAACTATCTCCCCGGCAAGGGATATCTAACAGGGGATACGCTCGGTCGGCCGAGCGACGATCCGGACTGGAACCCGAATTACCCTTGAACATTCCGGGATACGCAATAACAGGAGGCAGCTATTAATATTGGAACGCTGCTGCCGGGGCACGCCCGCTACAGGCCCGACCTTAACGCGCTAAAGATCGCCGACATCGACTACACGTTCGCCCAACTTAATGCGAAGGTGAATCAACTCTCTAACGCCTTGCTGGCGGCCGGTATCACTAAGGGCGACAAGGTATCGACGGTCATGACGAACCGGCTGGAGCTGATTCTGATGTTTCTTGCTGCGGCCAAGACTGGCATCGTCATCGTGCCGTGCAGCACGCTGCTGCAGGAATCAGGCCTCAAGCGATTGCTGACAGATTCCGACACCGTCATGGTCATCGCAGACGCTTCGTTTGCACCCATGCTGGATCGGATTCGTGGTGACCTGCCGGCAATCGACACAGGTCGCTATGTTCTCGCTGGAGACGACGTGGCCGTCCGGGGTTTTGTAGCCTTCGACCAGTTTGTCCAAGGCGCACCCCGAACGGAGCCGCCCGATGCTGCACTAGTGGACGACGATGTCTACAACATCATGTATTCCAGCGGCACCACAGGCTTGCCCAAAGGTATCGTCCACAGTCACTATATTCGCGCGATGTACTGCACGATGTTCGCGACGACTTTCCGCATCATGCCGGAGTCAGTAGCCCTGCACGCGGGTGCGATGGTGTTCAACGGCGCGATGATGACTTTTCTGCCGTGGTTGTATCTGGGGTGTCGGTATATCGTGCACGAATCCTTCGATGCCGAACGAATGATCGACGAGATCGAATCGAGCGGGGTCACACATTCCCTGATGGTGCCGTCGCAAATCATCGCGTTGCTCAATCACCCAAAGTTTGATCCAGCGAAACTTCAGTCCCTGCAAATGCTCACGAGTGTCGGCGCGCCGCTGCTGCTGGAGTACAAGAATCGAATCAACGAAGCGCTGCCGGGGCGTTTTTATGAACTTTATGGTCTGACCGAAGGGTTTATCACCAAACTCGACAAACGCGATGCCGTGACCAAGACCAGTTCGGTGGGTGTCCCTATGGATCTTCAAGAGATGAAAATCCTCGATGACACAGGCAACGAAGTCGCGGCTGGTGTGCCGGGCGAAATATGTGGCCGCGGACCGTTACTGATGCCAGGTTATTACAACCGTCCGGATCTGACGGCCGACGCGATCGTCGATGGCTGGCTCCACTCTGGAGACGTTGGCTACGTTGACGAAGATGGTTATCTGTATCTTGTAGACCGTATCAAGGACATGATTCTTTCCGGCGGCGTTAACGTCTACCCACGAGACATCGAGGAAGTCATTGGTACTCACCCTGCAGTGGCGGAAGTCGCCGTGTTTGGAGTGCCGGACGATAAGTGGGGGGAGGTGCCGGTGGCCGCGGTTACTCTCGTCAATGGCGAGTCCATAACGCCTGACGATTTGATGGAATGGGCCAACGAACGCGTTCAGGCCAAGTATCAGCGACTTGCAAACTGTTTTGTGCTTGCCGAGTTTCCGAGAAACGTTGCTGGCAAAACACTGAAGCGGGAAATTCGAAGGGACTATCTGGAATGACCGAAGAACTATCTGCCGCCGTGGCCAGGATAATGTCCGAAGCACCCGACTGGCAGCGCATCATGAATTCCGATGCCGAGGCTTCGGTGACCGTGTATCTGGATATGAAATCACCGCATGCCTATATAGCCGTGCGGCCGACGCTTGAGCTGGCGAGAGATTATCGCGTCAAAATTGATTTTCGCCCCTACACCTTGAGCTACACCGCAATGGGGATCAGCACGTCGATCGAGAACAACGAGCGCCGCCCGCCCTCTGCAGAATCTGACCGTCGCGCCCGCATGTACTACGCGGCCGCCCGGTATTACGCCGCGATGCAGCGGATTCCATTTCGAAGTCCACACCGATTGCTTGACGTTGAGCCGGCGCACCGTGCTTTTGTGTTCGCGAAGCGCCAGGGAGTAGAGGTCCCCTTTTATATGAGTCTGGGTCTTCGAGGATGGGGCAGCAAGTGGCACGAACTAGAGATCGAGTCACACGCCGAACTCCGCGATACGCTCACAAGCGTTGGTGCTGATCTTGATGGTTTTGAAGCATTCGTCGAGAACGGCGGGGAAGCCGAGCGAGAGCTTAAGCAGTACGTTGAAGACTCGCATGCGAATGGTTTTGTCGGCGTGCCGCACTATGTGTTTTACGACGATGTGATCGACAGGCAGGTTGGGCTATTTGGGCGAGAGCACCTGACTCTGATTCGATCAAAACTGTCAGCACAGGGTCTTGCACGACATGGTGATGTAAAACCTGAGTTTACACACGCATGGTGCGGCCCTGGGACCTGAGCATTTGCCGATAGCGATCTTACGGTCGCGTTCCATCTCGAATTATTGGAGTAGTCAAACATGATCGATCTATACACGTCCGCCACGCCAAACGGCTGGAAAGCAACCATTATGTTGGAAGAACTCGGCTTGCCTTATACGCTTCATACGGTAGACCTTTCGGCAGGCGAGCAGCGTGAGCCCAAGTTTCTGGCGCTGAATCCGAACGGTCGAATACCTGTGATTGTCGATCGCGACGCAGATGACTTTGCGGTTTTCGAGTCCGGCGCGATCTTGATCTATCTCGCGGAAAAGACCGGTCAGCTGATGCCAAAAGATGTGAAAGGGCGAAGTGTCGTGATCCAGTGGCTCATGTTCCAGATGGGTGGTGTCGGCCCGATGCAGGGGCAGGCCGTAACCTTTGAGCGCTACTTCCCTGAAGACGTGCCCCAGGCGCGGGCGCGCTATAAAAACGAGACTCGACGCCTGTATGAGGTCATGGATCGCCGACTCGGCGAAGTTGAGTTTCTGGCAGGCGACTACAGCATCGCCGACATTGCGACGTGGGCGTGGGTGCATACCCATCGCTGGAGTCGTATACCCGTGGACGGCCTCGACAATCTGACACGCTGGATCGAGGTAATTCGTGCTCGTCCCGCGGTTGAGCGCGGCATTTTGATACCGCCACCGGCGGGTCGCGCTGATGAGCAGAAAAAACGAGGCGCAAGTATTGTGACTCAGTGATCTTCCACATCACGCACACGCAAGGCTAAATCGTTCAAATATAAGGACCAGACAAAATGGCAGACAAAATAAGAGTAGGCATCGTTGGCGCGACGGTCACCCCGGGCGGCAGTGGCTGGGGCGCTAATGCGCACGTGCCAGCACTACAGGCGTTGCCCGAGTTTGAACTTAAAGCCGTATGTACCGCGCATGAAGAGACCGCGCGTGCGTCTGCGGAAAAATTCGGCGCAGATCTCGCCTTCAACGACATGAGTGAAATGGTTGCGCATCCTGATGTCGACCTCGTCTCGGTTGTCGTGCGTGTGCCGTTACATAACAAGCTTGTGATGCCGGCGCTCGCGGCAAAGAAGCCTGTGTTCTGCGAGTGGCCGCTGGGTGCGAATCTGGCCGATGCCACCGAAATGGCGGACGCCGCCAAAAGCGCAGGAGTGCAGACCAGGGTCGGTCTGCAGGCTCAAAGCGACCCCGCGATCATGCACGCACGTGACCTGATCGCGAACGGCGACATCGGCGATGTGGTTACCGCGAACTTAAAGGTAATGGTCGGTGCAATCACCGAACGCGGCGATGGCCGTATCTGGCAGGGGAGACGCGAGAACGGCGCAAACCCGATGACTATTCCTGGCGGACATGCGATCGACGCGCTTTGCCACATTCTGGGTGAGTTTGCCGAGGTGAGCGCGCGCGTCACGACGCGCATCCCAATGTGGAAACACGCGGTTACCGGCGAAGACTATCCGGTCAATGCGCCTGATACCGTCACCGCAGCGGGTGTACTCACTAGTGGTGTGGAAGTTGCGTATCAGGTCGCCAGTGTTCCACATAACGCAAGCGGCACCCGTCTTGAAATCTACGGCAGTAAGGGAACGCTGGTGTTGACCTCGGCGTCAGTGAACATTGGTCCGAGCCAGCTGTTTCTTGGTATTGGCAAGGACGCGATGGCCGAGATCACGCCGCCTGCAGGCTACACGCTCATACCGGCCGACATGGCGGCTGGCCCCGGACGAAATGTTGGGCAGGGATACGCGCGGTTGGCCAAGACCCTGCTGTCAGGGGGCGATGAGTCTCCAGATTTCAACGACGCTGTGCGCCGGCATGCCCTGATCGATGCCATGGAGCGTTCCCATCGAGACGGCAAGGTAATCAAGTTGGTCTGAGACTACCCGGTTGCTGAATTAATCACTCACTATTAATGAATCACCGTGAATTGACTTCAGACCAGAAAAACCCAGGCACGCCGCTAATTCAAAACATGACTGTTACGGAGCTAACTATAGATGTCGACCTACCAATTTATCGACTTTGATCTGCACGGGCGCGTCTGTCTGATTACCCTGAATCGTCCCGAATTGATGAATGCGTGGCACGAGGAAATGCGCGCGGAAGTGGTTGATGCCCTTGAGCGCGTAAAAACCGACGACGCAATCGGTGCCGTGGTATTCACCGGTGCAGGTGATCGGGCTTTCTCCGCAGGTCAGGATCTGAATGAATCCACCACGTTTGACGATGATCGAGCAGAGGTATGGATCGAAGAGTTCCGAAAACTCTACAGCGATGTCCGCTCCATGCCAAAACCGACCGTGTCCGCCATCAATGGTGTCGCCGCGGGGTCGGCTTTTCAGTTTGTGCTGTTGACTGACTATCGCGTCGGTAACAGCCGCGCCCGGATGGGGCAGCCTGAAATCAATTCGGGCATTGCGAGCATTACGGGTCCGTGGATAATGCGAGAAATCCTTGGACTGTCTCGTACCATCGAAATGACCCTCAGCGGTCGGATTCTTTCGGCCGAAGAAGCTTTGGCGCTCGGGTTGCTGCACGAAATGGTCGCAACCGAATCGCTCCTCGAGCGCGCCATTGCTTACGCTGATGATCTCGCCTCCAAGCCACCGCTGGCGATGCGTTTGATCAAAGAGCGTTTCTGGGAAGTGCTGGCGCCTTCTTTTCACGACGCCTTTGATTCGGCGATTCGTTATCACCGGGAATCCTACGGAGCCGGCGAACCTCAGCAGGTGGGAACGGATTTCCTGGCCGAGCGCGCCGCACGCAAATCCTAGGCAGATA